>CAUPEV010000014.1:0-46294 GCA_963510335.1 uncultured Roseateles sp. | reverse complement strand
TGCCGGCATAACGCGCACCATCGACGTCGGCAGGTGGTTGGCTGCGCTGACCCGCTGGCGGCGCCTCGTGGTCGACCATCCAGCCATTCATCACCGCGGTGGCCTTGACGATGGTCTCCGGGTAGCCGTCGCCGTCGCGGTCTTCGGCGATTTCGGGCATCGCGATGCCCAGCACCTGATCGCGTGGCACGCCGAAGAATTCCTCCAGCACGCGGCCGTCCACGTCATAGATCACATAGAAGCCGCCCTCGTTGTAGTGGCCGTAGACCAGGCTGGCGGTGGCGGCATCCTTGACGTCAACGCCGATGGTGGGCACCTGGCTGAAGGGCGTGAACTTGGCCGGGTCGGTCTCGGCGCGCCAAGTCGAGGAGGCGACCGAGCTCCATTGCTTCAGGCCAAAGGCGGTGATCTTGTTGGCCTGCGCTTCGCTCAAGAAAATCGTGCCGTCGTTCTTGCGGCTGAAAGCACCGATGTCGGTATAGACCTTGATGGGGCCTTGGCTTGTATCCCAGCGCAGCGGCTGCAGATTGGCCGGGTTGTTGTTGAGCAAGAGCGGGCCGGCGGCTTGGGCGCCGGTGACAAGCGCCAAGGCGCAGGCGGCCAGGGCGGAGAGTTTGAAATGGGTTTTCATCAGCGCATCACTCCGGTGGCGATCCAGTTGTTCTTGACCGCGCGGCTGACCAAGCCTTGCAGCACATTGATGTCGACAGCGCCCGAGTTCTTGCTCAGCATGCTGGCTTCGGGCGCGCGCAAGGCCCCACGCGTGAGCACCTGCACGCCGTCGAACAGGCCGACGTTGTTGAAGCTGTTGGCGGCCTTGCTGCCATTGATACTCAGCTTGCCTTGGGCCAGCCCGACAGGCGTGCTGAGGCCGGTCTTGGCGGCGGGCTTGTTCATGAAAGTCATCACGCGCTCACCGACATGCCAGCTCGGCATGCCCTCGATCTTGGCCGGCAGCAAGTAGCGGCCGTCGGTCATTCTGCGGGCCTTCAGGAGGCCGAATTGGCGAAAGGTGTAGCTGCTCTTGGGGGCCAGGTCTTGCTTCGCGCTGCCGGCGACCTTGAGCGTTACTTCGGTGTAGGGCACACCATCCTGAATGCCGTCTTTGACAGCCGTCACTTCGCCGCTGACGATCAGGTCGGCCTTGGCAATCATTTGGCTGAGGTTTTGCGGTGGTAGCTGGGTTGCTTGGGCTTGCGGCAGCAGGTTCGCGGCACTCAAGGCCAGGGCGCTGGCGAGCAGGCGCCGTCTGGGTGAGCTGAAGATGGGCTTGGGCAGTTTCATCGTGGGTGACTCCGGTAGAAAAAAGACTTGTTGGCAACGGGCTTGACCTTATCGAGTCGGCCCAGCCGGATCACCCCCCGACGCGGGTGGAAAGCAGCGCTCACGCCTCAGGAAAACCCTGCGCACTTGTTTCACCACGCTTCCCCCCTGCATGGAGGTAACGCAGGGTTTGTACGCAGTCCCGCGGCCCAGATCTGCCAGCAAGTCACCCTAGACTCGGGTCATGAAGTACCTGGTGAGTGAGCAAGAACTGAGCGGCTTGGAGCTGGCGCTTGAAGCCGCTGTTGGTGCGGCGCGCCTGCCGGCTTTGCTGGCCTTGGCCTGGCAGCTGCGCCAACGCGACAGCCAGCGCGCACTCGGGCTGCTGGCTGAAATGAAGCGGCGCTTGCCGCGCTACCCGCTGCCGCCCGAGGCGCTGAGCCGCTTGCTGCTGTGGGCGGCCTTGCTTGAATGCGAAGTCGCCGCGCTGCGCTGCCAGTTGGACGAGTCGCAAGCTTGGCTGGATGCGGCCAGGGCCGCTCTTGATCCGGCTGCTGACGGCTTGGCCGCCGGTGATGCTTGCATGGCCGAGGCCTGTCTGGCCAAAGCGCTGGGCCAGCGCGACCGCGAATTGCTGGCGCTGGAGCGGGCGCAGGCCCTCTATGCTGGCTGCGGCGATCCGCAGCGCTTTGGGCTAGCCCAGGGGCTGTTGCGCTGCGAACGCGGGGTCACGCAGAGTCGGCCGGCCAAAGCCGGCGAGACCGTCGCCGATGCCTTGGCTGACGGCGGGCCTCTGGCGAGCATGGCGCCAGCCGATGCATGTACCGATACCGCCACCGAGGCCGTCGATGCTGCCGCGCAGGCCTATGCCTTGTGCATGCGTGCACCCGCCGAAGCCGCCGCCCTGTTCACGCGCGCCGCGCAGTTGTGCCTGGACTTGGGGCTGGTCAGGTTCTCTTGCATCCTCAGCATGAACGCCAGCAACTGCAAGCTGGAGTTGGGGGATCTTGAGCAAGCCTCGCAGTGCTTTGAGGCGGCGGCAGAGCGGGCGCGCAATACGGGCTGGCCGCAGTTGATGGGCATGACCCAAACCCAGGTGGGCCGCGTCTTGCGCTTGCTGGGCCGGGGTCAGGAGAGCTTGCAGGTGCTCAATCAAGCCCTGATGCAGTTGCGGGTAGCGCCTGCCGGCCTGGCGACAGCCTTTGCTTGCAGTGAGCTGGCATTCACAATGACGGAGGTGGAGCGTCCCTTGGACTCGATTGAGGTGATGAAAGAAGCGATTCGTCTGTATCGGCTGTGGGGGTCTAACGTCAACTTGGCGCTGGTCTCGGCCCGCCAGGCGCGTGCTTTGGCCTCGGTCGGGCGCATCAGCGAGGCCCTGGTCGAGCTTGAAGAAGCGCAGACTTTGGTGGCGCAGCACGGGTATGCGGCGCTCACGGTGGACATCAACGAAGCCTTGGCCGAGGTGCATCGCCGCAGCAAGCAGCCGCCGCCGCCCGGCATGACGGCGCCGACGGGGACCATCCACTACGCCCAATGTGCCTTGAATCAGGGCATGGACATCCAGGGCTGGAAGCCGCCGCCGGCCTTGCTGGACTATCTGGCCGACGCTTGGGCCGATGCCGACCATATGGCGCAAGCCTATTCCTACTCGCGCATGGCGCGGCTGGCCGATCAGCAAGACCGCGCGTTGAAGCTGAACGATCCGCGTTCGATGTTGCAGTTGCTGGGTTACCACCGATTGGGCGCCGCAGCGGGCAGCACAGAGTCGGAGGCGCCGATCTCGTCGGCTGCATGCGAGCCCAGGGCGCAGCAGGGCGCAGAGCTGCTGTCGGCCAAAGAGCAGGCCGTGCTCCAATTGTTGGCGCGCAACTATTCGAACAAGGAAATCGCCCAGTCCTTGGGCGTCAGCGCCGAGACCATCAAATGGCGCTTGAAGGGCGTGTACGCCAAGCTGGAGGCCGGCTCACGCAAGCATGCGGTGACCCGCGCGCGTACCCTGGGGCTGTTGGCCGTGAACGTTTGAAATCAAAGTTATGAATCTTTTGTACGCGACGCTCTTGTGTCTTCATTTGCTGGCTGCCGCCTTGTGGGTCGGCGGCATGGCGACGATTGTGTTGGCGGTGCGGCCGGCAGCAATACAGGTGCTGGAGGCGCCGCCGCTGCGTTTGCAGCTACTCGGCGCGACGCTGGCGCGTTTCTTCACCTTGGTGCAGGGCGCCATCGTCGTGCTGCTGCTGACCGGCCTGCTGATGTTTTCGCTGCTGGGCGGTTCCGCGCATTGGAGCGTGCACGCGATGTTGGCATTTGGGCTGCTGATGATGGCGCTGTTTGCCCATATCCGCTGGGCGCTTTTCCCGCGTTTGCAGCGAGCGCTGGCCGAGCAGGCCTGGCCCTTGGCCGCTGCTGCACTCAACCGCATTCGTCAGTTTGTGAACATCAATCTGGGCTTGGGCGGCCTTGTGTTTGCGCTTGCCGTCGTGGGACGCGTCTGGTGACCGAGGCCGGCGCAGCTCAAGCCTGCTTGCGCCGACTCTTGCGGTATTCCGCCGGCGCAAGGCCGGTCTTGTCTTTGAAGACCTTGTAGAAGCTGTTGCGGTTGTTGAAGCCGGCGCGGTAGGCGATGTCGGCCACGGTCAGCGTCGGCGTGCCTTGGCTGTCCAGCATCTGCAGCGCTTCCTGGTAGCGCAGCTCATTCAGATAGTCATAAAAGCTGCTGCCCAGATGCAGATTGAGCAACTCTGACAATTGGTGCGAACTGACGCCCAGCAAGGCGGCCAGCTTGGCCAGCGACATCTCCTCGTCTTGATGGGGCTTGTGCAACTGCACGACTTGCTGCAACTGCGCGCTGAGTTCGCGCGCGGCCGTGGGCGACAGCTCCACAGCTCGTACTGCGGGCACTGCGGGCATGCTCGCATCGGGCGGGGCTTGGGGTTCGGTGTTGGTTTCGGCCGGCTCGGTGGGTGGCCTTGCCAGCCCTTCCTCGGCCTGCTTCTCGGTCTGCCCTTCGGTCTGCCGAATGAAGATTTCGGGCTGGTAGACCGCAAACAAGGCGATCAAATTGACATACAGCGCCAACACCATGGCTGAAGCCTGCAACAGCGCTTGGGGCGGCAGCCTGCCCAGGCCGATCAAGGCGTAAATCATCAAATCGAAGCAAGTGGCGGCGAACAAGCCCAGGGCCAGATACAGCAACCAGTAGTAACTGCTGTTGCGATGGTCTTGCAGCAAATGTTGCAGCTTGCTTTTGTGCCGACGCAGCAGCCAAAGGCAATAGCCGCAATAACTCAGCACCTGTAGAAGCAAGAGCCACATCAAGCTCGGCTCGCCCAGCCAGTTGGCGCCGTTCAAGGCGCCGGTGAAGCTCAGCGCCAGGGGCAAGAAGTGCAGCGCGGTGCGCCGCGCCGTAGCCGGCGCCAGCAGCAAGGACTGGCGCAGACTGATCAGCATCAAGGGGCCCCAGGCCCAAGTCAATTGATAGCGCACGGCTTCGAGCCAAGGCAAGGGCGCGCCGCTGCGCGCCAGGCTCAAATAGGCCTGCAGCGGCGGCAGCATCAAGAGCGCCACGAAGGCGGCCATGGTCAGCCGGCCGCGCCGCTCACCGCGCCGGCTCAACAACAAGGTCAGCAGTGTCCAGCAGCCCAGGCTGAAAGAAAACAAGAACCAGGCTTTCTGTGTTTCGATGGCGTCAATCATGGACGGGCTGCTGAGTTTGGCCTTTTGCTTGGGTGGATTGCCTTCAGCGTGGGAATGTATCGAAAGTACCCGAGAACTGGATCATCCCGTTGTAAAAGTTCTGGTACCAGCTGCCGGAGTTGGGTGTTTTGAAGGTGTAGACCATGGTGTAAGGCAGGGTGAATGAATCGCTGGTCTGGATGGTTTCTTCCACCGCCGTGTTGGCCGACAGGCGCTTGTAGCTGTAAGTGCCTTTGGAATTGATATTGCCGGGCCCGAAGCCCTGGAAGGTCAAAGTGCCGTCTTGCGCATAAGTCTGCAGCACCAGGCCCGCGGATGGGTAGACGCCAGGCGGCAGCAGCGGGGCAATGGCAGATTTGATGATCAGCGCCACATGCAGGCCGGCGTTGGTGGGCGGCGCCAGCATTTGCGCGGCGCTGGGCTGAATCGGCGCGCTGGTGAAATGGCCGCTGAGTATCTGCTGCCCATTCGCCAAGGTCTGCGTCCAAGTGCCGGACTGTGCGGTGTCAAAGGTATAGCTGGTGGTGGAATGGATCTGGCCGCTCGCCTCAAACGAGCGGTCTTCCAGAACATTCGGGCCACGGCGGCTCAGCTGATAGCTGCCGCTGGCCACGCGGTGGCCCGAGCCACCGGCGCCCTGCGAGGTCCATTGTCCGCGCGGCAAGTAGCGTTTGACGATCACGCCCTGATTGGGCAGGCCGGCAGCGCCGGCGGGCTGGACTTTCTCGATTTGCAGGTTCAGATCCATACCGACCAAGCCCAGTTTGGACGATTGTTCAGAGGCCGCGCTGAGCTCGGTGGCCTGCGCCGCTGCAGTGGCGCTCAGTCCGCCGAGGGCGAGCAAGGACATGGACACAAGGGCGGGCAGCGTGCGACGACGCAAGGATGAAGTGGTTTTGCTTTGCATGTTTGGCCAGAGTTGAGATGAAAGGATGGGGCGGTGTTGAGACCGGTCTCCCCGGCTCGGGCTTCAAGAAAGCCCGGCTGTTGAGAAGACGCCTTCATCTTGCTGGCCCGCTGTCTTGCCGCTGTGTGTCTCCACCGAAGATGACAAACAAGGGCTTGTAACCAGGCTCAAAGCGACAAAAATGACCCCGACAAACGCAGCTGGGTATCGGCCCGCCCAAAGGCGCCGAGCCGGTAGTGGCCGGCCGATTGCAGTAGGCAATGCTGGCCTTGCGCCAAGATGATGTCCTCGGCTTGGCCGTCCTGCGTCAACCACAAGCAGCCTTGCGTGACCAGCAGCCGCACTTGCTTGCCGGGCTGCAATATCAATGTTTGGACCGGGGCGGCCGCGCCCAAGTCGAGCAGGCTCTGGCGCTGTGAACCCGGCAGCGCGGAGTTATCGGTTCGGGTGAGGGTGGTGTCCATGGCCTGAACTTTGCGACCCTTGAGATTCAAGCGCCAGCCACAGAAGCGGCCCAATCTGTACCGTACAGCGTCGCCGATTCGCGCTCTGTATGGCTTGGCTTGATGGCCATCTGTACTGCTCGGGCCGCGCCGGGCTGGTACAGAATGGCGCATGACTGAAGTTTCGAGCGGTACCCCGCTCTATCTGCAAATCGCCGAGCGCTTGGCGCGGGCGATCCGCGCCGGCACCTTGAAGCGCGGTGAGCGCCTGCCTTCGGTGCGCGAGCTGGCGGCGCAACAGTCGGTCTCGCCGTCGACCGCGGTGCAGGCGCTGCACTGGCTGGAAGATGCCAGGCTGATCGTCGCCAAGCCGCGTTCGGGCTATTTTGTGGCCAGCCGCCCGGCCGCCTTGCCCGAACCGCAGGCCTCGCGGCCCGCGCCGCGCTCGCGCGTGGTGCAACTGGACGAACTCGGCCAGGCGGTGCTGCGTCAATCGGTGTTGCCTGGGCTGATCTCTTTTGGCGCGGCCTGCCCGGAGCCCGATTTATTTGACCAAGAGCGCGTGCGGCGGGCCATGACGCGGGTCGTGCAACGTCACCGCGAGCTGCTCTGCACCTACCCGCTGGGGCCGGGGCGAGAGGAGGTGCGCCGCGCGGTTGCCCGTTATGCGCTGGGGCTGGGTTGCGAATTGCAGCCCGGCGACCTGGTGATGACCAGCAGTTGCATGGAAGCCATCTCGCTGTGTCTGAAGGCCGTGACCAAACCGGGTGATGTGGTGGCCTTGGAGTCACCGACCTATTTCGGTTTCCTGGAAATTCTGCAGAGCCTGCATCTGCGCGCCTTGGAGATTCCGACCCACCCGCGCAATGGCATCGTGCTGGACGCCTTGCAGCTGGCGCTGGAAACCCAGCCGGTCAAGGCGGTGCTGGTGGTGCCGACCCTGTCCAACCCGATGGGCTCATGCATGCCGGTGGCCGAGCGCAAGCGGCTGGCGCAGATGGTGGCAAAACATGATGTCGCGCTGATTGAGGATGTGATTTACAACGACCTGGCCGAGCAAGAGGACAAGCGGCGGGCCGTCAGGTCTTTTGACGCCAGCGGCCATGTGATGATTTGTGGCTCCTTCAGCAAAACGATGGCGCCCGGTTTGCGCCTGGGCTGGGTGGACGGCGGCCGCTGGGCGCAGGCCCTGCACAAGATCCAATCGGTGCAGTCGGGCGCGCAGACGGCGGTGGTGGAGCTGACGCTGGCCGATTTGCTGAATCAGGCCGGTTCGGCCGCGGCCTTGCGTCAAATGCGAGCCACCTTGGCGCGGCGCGTCGACGAGGCGCGCGCCCTGATTGCCGACAGCTTCCCCAAAGGGACCCGGGTCAGCGACCCGGGCGGCGGCTTCATTCTTTGGCTGGAACTACCGGCAGGGCTGGATGCGCTGGCTTTGTATCAGGCCTGCTTGGCCGAGAACATCTGCATCGCACCGGGGCCCATGTTCAGCGCGAGCCCGCGCTTTCGCCATTGCATCCGCTTGGGCGTGGGCGGGCGCTGGGGTGACGAGCACCCGCAAGCGCTCAGCCGGGTCGGTGCCCTGGCCGTGCAGATGCAGGCTGCCGCCTTGAGCAAACGGGCTGCCTGATCTCAGCTGGCTGCTGGCTCAAGCCTTGCCGGCCGGAGCTGGTTTTGTCGGCACAAGGGCCACGCGCACGGCCTGTACTTCGACACCTTGCGCGGTCGCGCGCAGGACCCAGAAGGCCGAGAACTCGACCATGGCATTCATGCTGCCGTCGCCCTTGACTCGCCCGATGATGGCGCGGCTGTCCATGGTGCAGAAATTGCCCAGAGCCTTGACGCCGCTGACGCTCATCTTGTGCTTCAAATCCGCAGGCAAGGTCTGGAATGTCTGGGTGAAATAGGCCTGCACTTGCTTGCGGTCGCTCAGGTGCAGCTTGTCGGCGGCGACCGCAAAGCTCGCATCGCTTGCGTAAAGGGCGGCCAGTCCGTCGGCGTCACGCGCGTTCCAATGGCTGTCGATGTTTTCGGCAAAGGCTTGCAGCGCCGCCTTGGGGATGTCGGCGCCGCAGCCCGCGAAGGCATCGACGGGCGCCGCATCGGCTGCCAAGACGTTGGCGCTGAGCGCGCTCGAAAGCAGGGTCGAAAGGAAGAGGGTGCGAGTGAGGGACATGTGCTGACCTTTGAGTAGTCGCCGTAGCGAAATGAAAGAGGCCTGACGATACGTTTCACCGCTTTGTCCGCACAGCGCGTTCCGACGAAGCAAGCTGGCAGCGACCCGAATAGCGGTGCAGGGCGACGGCCCACATGACACCCATTCCTGCACCCCTTCCGGCAGCCCTCCCGGTGCCGTACCCGACAGGCCAGCGCCCTTGGGCCTAGCCTTGCCCCTCGGCCACCACCCGCATATCCGGCCCGCTGCCGCTGAAGCGATCCAGCGCCAGATAGATCACCGGCGTGATGTAGAGCGTCACCGCTTGTGACAAGATCAATCCGCCCACCACCGCCAGGCCCAGCGGCTGGCGCAACTCAGCCCCGGCGCCCAGGCCCAGCGCGATCGGCAGCGCGCCCATCAGCGCCGCCAGCGTCGTCATCAGGATGGGCCTGAAACGCAAGATGCAGGCCTGGCGGATCGCGTCCGCCGGACTCATGCCGCGATGGCGCTGCGCGTCGAGCGCGAAGTCGATCATCATGATGGCGTTCTTCTTGACGATGCCTATCAGCATCAGGATGCCGATCGTGGCGATCAGGGTCAGGTCCATGCCAAAGATCTGCAGCGTTAGCAAGGCGCCGACCGCCGCCGAGGGCAGGCCGGCCAGAATCGTCAGCGGGTGGATAAAGCTCTCGTACAAGACGCCCAAGAGCACATAGATCACCGCGACGGCCAGGCCTATCAGCAAGAGCTGGCCGCCTTGCGAGTCCTTGAACACCGCCGCATCGCCGCCATAGCTGGTGATGATGCTGGCCGGCAGCTGGATTGCTTTGACGTAGCCGTCGAGCTTGGCGGTGGCGTCACCCAGCGGCACATCGGGCGCCAGATTGAAGGCCAGCGTGATGGCCTGCAACTGGCCCTGGTGGTTGATCGAGGTCGGCCCCAGTCCGCGCTGCACGGTCGCAAACGCGGTCAGCGGCACCAGCGCGCCGTCCTTGCCGCGCAGCTGGATCTTGGCGAAGGCGTCTTCGCTCTGGCGCTCGCCGTCGGCTGCCTCCATGATGACTTGATAGGTGTTGCTCTCGGCATAGATGCTGGACACCTGGCGCTCACCGAAGGCGTTGTAGAGCGCGCTGCGCAGGTCTTGCATTTGCACGCCCAGCACGCCGGCGCGTTCGCGGTCGATGATCAAATTGGCCTGCAGGCCGCGCAGCTGCGAGTCGCTGGTGACGTCGCGAAACAGCGGGTCGGCGCGCAGCTTTTCTTGCAGCTTGCCGGCCCAAACGTTCAAATCGCCGGCCGCCACCGATTGCAGCGTGTACTGGTAGCGGCTCTTGCTTTGGCGCCCCCCCAGCTGCAGGTTCTGCACCGGGCGCAGATAGACGGCCAAGCCCGGCACCACGCGCAGATCTTTGCGCAGGCTTTCCAGCACGGCCTTCATCGGCGGGCGCTGGTCGCGGGGCTTCAAATTGATGAACATGCGGCCGCTGTTGCCGGCATTGCCGCCGCCCCCACCGCCGCCCACCGCCGCCGAGACGCTGGCGACGGCCGGGTGATCCTTGACGATGGCCGCCGCGCGCTCCTGCAAGACCGTCATCGTATTGAAGGAAATGTCCTCGGACGCTTCGGTGCTGGCCTGGATTTGGCCGATATCTTCCTCGGGGAAAAAGCCTTTGGGAATGGCGATATAGAGCCAGATGGTGGCGGCGAAGCTGGCCACGGCCACGCCCAGCACCCACTGACGATGCTTCAAGGCCAGATCCAGACTGCGTGTGTAGCCGCCCAGCACAGCATTGAAACCGCGCTCGAAGCTGCGCCCCAGAGCGCTTTCTTCGTGCGCCGCATGGGGCTTGAGGAAGCGGCTGCACAGCATGGGCACCAGGCTCAGCGACACCCCGGCCGAGACCAGGATGGACAGGCCGACGATGACCGCGAACTCATGGAACAGCAGGCCGATCACCCCCGGCATGAAGAAGATCGGAATCAACACCGCCACCAGCGAAATCGAGATCGAGACAATCGTGAAGGCCATTTCGCGCGCGCCCCGCACCGCGGCCGAAAAGGGCTCCATGCCGTCTTCGATATGGCGGTGGATGTTCTCCAGCATCACGATCGCATCGTCCACCACCAAGCCGACGGCCAGCGTGATGCCCAGCAGCGAAATATTGTCCAGGCTATAGCCCAGCGCATACAAAATCGTCAAAGCGCCAATCAGCGAGATCGGCAGCGACAGCGTCGGGATCAGCGTCGCCACCGCCCGACGCAGGAACAAGAAGATCACCAAGACCACCAGCGCGACCGTCAGCGCGAGCGTGAAGTAAACGTCATGCAGCGACTCGCGCACCGACACCGAGCGGTCGTTCAAGGTGCTCATCTGCACCGAGGCCGGCAGCTGCGCCGCAAAGCGCGGCAGCATCGCCTTCACCGTATCAACCACCTTGACCGTGTTGGCATCCGGCTGGCGCTGCACGGCCAGCACGATGGAGCGCTCGCCATTGAAGTTGGAAAAAGACTTGGTGGTCTCGAAACTGTCTTGCACCTCGGCCACATCGCGCAGAAATATCGGCGAGCCGTTGCGGCTGGCGATCACAATGCTGCCGAATTCCTTGGCATTGCGTAACTGCTTATTCGCCTGGATAGTGAGGGTCTGACGATTGCCGTCCAGCACGCCGACCGGCGTGTTGGCATTGGCGCCGCGAATCGCCGCTTGCAGCTCTTCCAAGGTGATATTGCGCTGGCCAAGTAAATCGTTATTCACTTTGATGCGCACGGCAAATCGCTTTTGCCCATAGATGGCGACCTGCGCGACGCCGTCTATGGTTGACAGGCTGGGCGTCAGCAGGTTCTCGGCGAAGTCATTCAGCTCCGACAGATTGATGGCCGGCGAAGTCAGCGCGATCAGCAACACCGGCGCATCGGCCGGGTTGACCTTGCGATAGCTGGGCGGCGAGGTCATCTCGGTCGGCAGCGAGCGCAGGGCGCGGAACAGCGCCGCCTGCACATCGACCGCCGCTGCATCGATATTGCGCGAGGACTCGAACTCCAGCGTCAGCGAGGTGCTGCCCAGAATGCTGGTGGAAGAAATAGTCGCCAGGCCGGCAATGGTGGAGAACTGCTTCTCCAGCGGCAAGGCCACCGAGGACGCCATGGTCTCGGGCGAAGCGCCGGGCAGCGAGGCCTGCACATTGATGACCGGCGTGTTGTAGGACGGCAGCGCCGCGACCGGGATCTTGCTCCAGGCCGCCAGCCCGGCAATGATGAGGGCGAGATTCAGCAGCACGGTCATGACCGGGCGGCGAATAAACAGCTCAGTAATGCTCATGTGCCGGAGGCCGCTGAAGCTGCACGATTTTGTGCTGCGGGGTTCACGGCGGCGGCTTGCTCTTTCACCGCCGTGCCGGGCCGCAGATTCTGCTTGCCGTCCAGCACCACCTTGTCGCCTGGCTTGAGGCCATCCACCACGGCCATCTCGCCGAAGGCATGGCGAATCTGCACCGGCTGCTGCTGGGCCAGCTTGTCGGCGTCGACGACAAAGACCGAACGCTCATTGCCGCGCTGAATGATGGCGGCGAGCGGGATCACGGTCGCGTCCTTGATCACTCGCAGCTGCAGGCGCACGCGCACATATTGGCCGGGCCAGAGCAATTGCTGCTCGTTGTCGAACTCGGCCTTGGCCTTGATGGTGCCGCTGGCGGCATCCACCAGATTGTCGACGAAGGTGATGCGGCCTTGCGGGGGCGCAGCGGCCTCTTCGCCTTTGGCAGGCTTCATCCCCGCGCGCGCTCCTGGCATCAGCACTTGCGCCATCAAGGGCTCGGCCTTGGCGCTGCGCGTGGCTTGCAACAAGGCGCTCAGCTGCGTTTCTGGCAAGGTGAAACTAACCGCAATCGGGTTGATCTGCGCGATGCTGACCAAGGGCAGGGCGCTCGAGTTGGCCTGCACCAGGCTGCCGGCCACCACATTGACATTGCCGGCGCGGCCGGCCATGGGAGAGCGAATCTCGTTGTAGCTGAGCGCCACTTGCGCGGCCTGCACGGCGGCTTCGTCCAACTGCAACAGAGAGCGCTGCGATTCCAAATTGCTCAAAGCGGTGTCGACGGCGCTTTGCGCCACGAAGTTCTGCGCCCGCAATTCAACCGCGCGTTGATGCTGGCGCTGCAGGTCGGCCAGGTTGCTGCGGTCACGCGCCAATTGGGCACGGGCCTTGTCCAGGTCGGCGCGAGCTGCGCGCCCGTCAAAGCGGAACAGCAAGTCGCCCTTGCGCACCGTCTGGCCGTCCTTGATCAGCACCTCTTTGACGATGCTGGTGGTCTGCGCGCGGATGTCCAGCAGATTCAAGGCCGCCACGGTGCCGCTGGCTTCTAAAGTGACCGGCACATCTTGCTTCAAAGCGTTGAAGACACCAACGCTTTGCGGGCCGCTCTTGGGCGCTGCTGCTGTAGCCGCAGCGCTGCCGGGGCTGGCATTGCGAGCTACTTGCTGATGCCATATCCACCAGCCTCCGCCGGCTGCGGCAAGCGTGGCGGCGACGATCAGGGCAAGGGTTGACTTGCGATGCATGAATCCAACTTTCTTGTTTGATGAGGCAGGCGGGCGGGCCGCCGAGTCCAGGGGCAGAGCTTAATGGATTGGCTGTCTGAGCTTGTGGCGCGGGCGCGCTGGCTAAGATCCGCATCCTTTGATCCCCAAATGCCATGGCCTCTATTGTTTTCGCTGTTCACAAAGACGACGCTCACCGTTTCAGCAAACAGCCTGCGCAGCGCCTGCTGTTGATCAAAGGCCAGGGCATTGAGGGCGATGCGCATTGCGGCGTCACGGTGCAGCATCGCTCGCGCGTGGCGGTGGACCCGAACCAGCCCAATCTGCGCCAGGTGCATTTGCTGCAGGCCGAGCTGTTTGACGAGCTGGCCGGGCACGGCCTGGGCCTCACGCCGGGTCAGATGGGCGAGAACATCACGACTCGCGGCATAGACCTGCTCGGTTTGCCGCAAGGTAGCTGTCTGCAGATCGGTGCCGACGCTGTTGTCGAGCTGACCGGCTTGCGCAACCCCTGTGCGCAGATCGAGAACTTCTTGCCCGGCCTCTTGAACGCCGTACTGGACCGCAGCCCGGATGGGCAGCTGATCCGCAAAGCCGGTGTGATGGGCGTCGTGTTGGCGGGCGGCGCGGTGCAGGCCGGTGACACGATCAGCGTGGTCTTGCCCGCACTGCCGCACCGCGCTTTGGAGCGCGTGTGAGCTCAGCCGCGTGCATCGAAGGCCATGATGGCCGGCGCAATCTTAGGTAGCGCCAGCACGCTGTCGACCGCGCCACAGTCAATGGCTTCCTTGGGCATGCCGAAGACCACACAAGTGGCTTCATCCTGAGCGATGGTGCGGGCACCGCGGTCATGCATCAGCTTCATGCCGCGAGCGCCGTCGTCGCCCATGCCGGTCAGCATCACGGCCAAGGCGGCTGATCCGGCGCATTCGGCGACCGACTTGAACAAGACGTCGACCGAAGGCTTGTGCCGGTTGACCAAGGGCCCATCCAGCACTTCGACAAAATACTGACCACCGGCTCGGCGCATCTTCATATGTCGCCCGCCGGGCGCAATCAGCACCAGGCCACGCTCCAAGCGGTCGCCGTCGCGGGCCTCGCGCACCTGCATGGCGCAAGCGCCGTTCAGACGCGCCGCGTACATGGCGGTGAACTTCTCCGGCATATGCTGGACGATGGCCATGCCGGGGCCGTCGGCCGGCAGCTGCATCAGCAAGGTTTCGAAGGCCTGCGTGCCGCCGGTGGAGCAGCCCAGCACCACGGGCTTGTTGATGGACAGGCTGTGCGGGCTGCCCAAGGTCGGACCGGCGGGCTTGCTGGCCGGCGCCGTGCGGGGCGGCGCTGCTTGCGGCCGGCTGTGTGCGGCAGTGCGCAGCGTCAGCAGCAGTTCGCGGCGCGACTCCTCCAGAAACTGCTTCAAGCCCAGACGTGGCTTGGTGATGATGGCGACAGCGCCCGCCGCCATAGCTTCCAAAGCCATCTGACCACCCTTCTCGGTCAGCGTGGAGCAGATCACCGTAGCGATAGGTGCCTCGGCCATCAACTGGCGCAAGAAGGTCAGGCCGTCCATGCCCGGCATCTCGATGTCCAGCAGCAGCACATCGGGGCGGCGCTTTCGCAAGGCGGGCGCAGCGATCAAGGGATTGGGCGCCGTGCCTATCAGCTCGAAATCGCGTTCACCTTGCAGCAAATGTTGCATGGCCTGGCGCATCACAGCCGAATCATCGACGGCGTAGACCGTGATACTCATGACAAGGCCTTTCGGTAGACGCCGATGGCCAGCTGTTCCAGCGCGGTATCGCAGCTGACCCGGCCCTCGGCAGAGCCGATAAAAAACAATCCGCCGGGGCGCAACTGGGTCAGTACCCGGTCTACCACTTCGCGCTTGGTCGGCACGTCGAAATAGATCAGCACATTGCGCAGGAAGACCACGTCGAAGGGCCCCAAGTTCTCAATGTCTTTGCATAAATTGAGCTGCCCAAAGCGCACCCGCTCGGTCAGCCGTGGCGAGATTTGCAATTGCCCCTGCGCCGGGCCCACGCCGCGCAGGCAGTAGCGGCGGCGCCGCTCCAGACTGACCTGGCGCAGCCGGTCTTCGGGGTAAATCGCAGTGAGCGCGCTGCGCAGCACGCGGTCACTGATATCGGTCCCCAGCACGGACCAGTCGTCACCAATATGGCCCTGCATTTTCAGGTCGGCCAGGAGCATGGCCGTGCTGTAGGCTTCGTCGCCGAAGGAGGATGCCGCACTCCAGACCGACAGGCTGGCCGGCCGGCTGCGTGTCAGCTCGGCGGCCAGCAGCTCGTAATGCGCGGGCTCGCGGAAGAAATAGGTTTCGTTGGTGGTCAGCAGGTCGACCGCCATCTGGAACTCGCCGCCGTCCTCATGTCCGCTGATCAGCTCGAAATAGGCCTCGAAGCTGGGCAAGCCAAGTTGCTGCAGGCGCGGCGCCAAACGCGAATTGATCAGCGGCAGCTTGACGTCGGGAAATGACAGGCCCACCGTTTGATGCATCAGCGTGCAGATGCGCTGGAAGGTCTTTTGATGCAAAGGAGTCATGACGCTATGCCTTGGCGTTTTGAGCGGCACTGTGCCGCTTTGAAAAGCTGTTAGGCCAAGCTGACAGCGGCGGCCGCCCAGGAACTTGAGCTCGATGCTTCAGGTGCTTGGCTGCGCTCGCATTGCTGCGCCATGTCTTCGATATCAAAGGCACGTTCGGGTTCCAGCACGATCACAAAGCCTTGCGCCGTGTGCGCCATGCCGCAAATGAAGTCACGAGGCACTGCCGCGCCGAAGTCGGGCGGCGCTTCGATGCCGGCGGCGGCGATGTCAACCACCTCGCTGACCGCATCCACGAGCAGGCCCAACTCGACCCGCTCGCCTGCACGCATGGCGTCAAAGATGATGATGCAGCTCTTCTTGCCGAGGCCGGCGCCGGGCCGGCCGAAGCGAGCATGCAAATCGATCACCGGCACCACCGCACCGCGCAGATTGATGACGCCGCGCATAAAGCTGGGCATCAAGGGCACGGTGGTCATGGGCCCGACCTGAATGATTTCGCGCACCGTGCGGATGTCCATGGCAAACAAGTCCTGGCCCAGTGAGAAGGTCAGGTATTGGGTGTTCTTTATCAGTTGTTGATTCACGACGGCCTCCGGCATATTCAGCGAAACGTGGCACTTGGGCCGTCAGTAAGGCCGGAAGTTGCCATGTGTGCCGGTGGCGCTGCCGCGCAAAGGCGCAGCATGCCGGCTCATAGCGCCGCTGTGGCTTGTGCTGTTGCCGCGCATTGGCGAACCCGCTGCGCGCCGCTCCGTAAAGCGCGCGCCCGTTTGCTCGCTGGCGCGGCCGGAGTCGGCCATGCCTTCGCTGTCGACCTTGAAGAAGGCGACCGCCTGTTGCAACTGCCCGGCCTGGTTGGACAGTTCCTCCGAGGTGGCTGCCAATTCCTCGGACGCGGCGGCGTTTTGCTGCGTGGCCTTGCTCAGCTGCGTCATTGCGCCGCCGATCGAGGAGACCGATTGGCTTTGCTCGCGTGAAGCTGCCGCGATCTCCTGCACCAGGTCACTGGTCTTGCGGATGCTGGGCACGATCTCGTCCAGCAGCTTGCCGGCCCGCTCGGCCGTGCTGACGGAGTTGCTGGCCAGATCGCCAATTTCCTTGGCCGCCTCCTGGCTGCGCTCGGCCAGCTTGCGCACCTCGGCCGCCACGACGGCGAAGCCCTTGCCATGATCGCCGGCGCGCGCCGCTTCGATGGCGGCGTTCAGAGCCAGCAGATTGGTCTGGTAGGCGATGTCGTCGATGATGCCAATCTTGGCGGCGATCTGCTTCATGGCCGCCACCGTCAGCGTGACCGCCGAGCCGCCGTCGCCGGCTTCCTGGCTGGCCTTGGTGGCCATGCCGTCGGTGACGCGGGCGTTGTCGCTGTTCTGCGCGATCGAGGCCGACATCTGCTCGATCGAGGCGGTGGTCTCCTCCACCGAGGCGGCTTGTTCGCTGGCGGCCTGCGACAGGTTTTGCGCGGTGTCGCTGACCTGGCTCGAGGCGCCGGTCAGCGCATCGGCGGCGGCGCGCACCTCGGCAATGATGCCGGCCAGTTTTTCGCAGCTGGCATTGGCGTCGAGCTTGACCTGCTCGAAAGTGCCCTCGGCCTCGCGGCTGATGCGCTGAGTCAGGTCGCCGTTGGCCAGGCTGGCGAAGACCCGGCCGACGTCATCAATGATGGCGGCAAGCTTTTCGCTGGTGGCGTTGGCATCGGTCTTGACCCGCTCGAAGGTGCCTGTGTAATCGCGCGTGACGCGCTGCGAGAGGTCGCCGGCAGCGAGCGCGCCAAACACCCGGCCGACATCGTCGAAGATGATCTGCGTCGTTTCCATCAATGAATTGACGCCGCCGCAGAGCAGCTCGATTGGGCCGCTCTTGCCTTGCAGCGGAATGCGTTGGGTCAGGTCACCCTGGCGCGCCGCCGAGGTCACTTGCTGGGCCTGTTCGACCGCCTCGCGCAGCATCATGTTGGCGTTCACCTCTGCCGTCACATCGGTCGCGTACTTGACCACCTTGAAGGGCCGGCCGTTCATGTCCAGGATGGGGTTGTAGCTGGCCTGAATCCAGATCTCTTTGCCGCCTTTGCCGATCCGCTTGTACTGGCCGGCATCGAATTCGCCGCGTCCCAGCTTGTCCCAGAAGTGGCGGTACTCCAGGCTCTGCGCGTAAGCCGGCTCGGCAAACATGCTGTGATGGCGCCCTTTGATCTCGTCAAGCGTGAAGCCGAGCGCGCGCAGGAAGTTGTCATTGGCCGTCAGTATGGTCCCGTCAAGCTTGAATTCGATCACCGCCTGCGACTTGCTGACCGCATTCAGCTGGCCCTCGAAGTCGGCGTTACGCAGCTTGGCCTCGCTGATGTCGGTCGCGTACTTGACAACTTTGATGGGCTTGCCATGGAGGTCCAGCACGGGGTTGTAGCTGGCCTGAATCCAGACTTCTCGCCCACCTTTGGCAATGCGCTTGTACTGGCCGGCGTCGAATTCGCCGCGGCCCAGCTTTTCCCAGAAATGGCGGTACTCCAAACTCTGAGCGTAGGCGGGCTCGGCAAACATGCTGTGGTGGCGGCCCTTGATTTCGTCCAGGCTGTAGCCAATCGTGCGCAGGAAATTTTCATTCGCCGTCAGGATGCTGCCGTCAAGGCTGAACTCGATGACGGCCTGAGACTTGCTGATGGCGCTGAGCTGACTCTGCATCTCGCAGGCCTCTTGCTTGAGCTGCGTCAATGCTTGCTCGGCTTCGGCATGTGCCTGGTCTGCTTGCGCTAATTGTGCGTGGGCTTGCTGCAGGGCTGCGCCTGCGACAAGCGTTTGGAGCCAGGAGTAGGTGGGCTGGTTCATGGCAGCAGTCCTCAGTTTTGAACAAGGGAAGGAATAGCGGAAGGGGAAGGGCGTTGCGCAATGCCCGCTTTGGGCGGGCTGCAAGCGAGTTGGCACAGCGAGTTGACGTCAAAGATCAAGGCCACTTCGCCATTGCCCAGGATGGACGAGCCGGACATGCCGCGCAGGCTGCGGAACATGCGGCCCAAGGGCTTGATGACGGTCTGGTGCTGGCCCAGCAAGGTGTCTACCTGCACGCCGTAGCGGCGCCCGCCCGACTGCAGCACCAGCACGCTGACGCGCTCGGGTGGCAAAGACTCCAGGGCATAGAGCGCACGCAGGCTGACGACCGGCAAGACCTGACCCCGCAACTCGACCACGCTGCGCCCATGCGCATCAAGTCGGCTGGCGGCGCCGGCCGGGTTCAGCGTTGCGCGGTCTTCGATGACTTCGACAACGGCATCTAACGGGAAGATGAATTTGGAGTTGCCGACGCCGACCAGGAAGCCATCGATGATGGCCAAGGTCAGCGGCAGGCGGATTTCGATGCTGCTGCCTTGGCCTTCGGTGCTGGCAATCTGCACGCTGCCGCGCAAGGCCTCGATATTGCTGCGCACCACATCCATGCCCACGCCGCGGCCCGAGAGATTGGTGACCGCTTCCGCGGTAGAGAAGCCGGGGGCAAAGATCAGCTGCAAGATGTCAGCGTCGCAGGGCTGCACGCCGGGCTCGACAAGGCCGCGCGCCCAGGCGCGCTCCAACACCTTTTGACGCTTGATGCCGCGGCCATCATCATGGATATTGATCAGAATGCTGCCCGCCTCATGGCGAGCCGACAGCGTCAAACGCCCTTGCGCGGGCTTGCCGGCGAGCTGCCGTTCGGCCGGCGTTTCCAGGCCATGGTCCAGGCCGTTGCGCACCAGATGCATCAGCGGGTCGGCAATGCGCTCGACCACCGATTTGTCCAGCTCGGTGCCACCGCCGCTGATCTCCAGCGCGACTTCCTTGCCCAGCTCGGCGGCGGTGTCGCGCACGATGCGGCGAAAACGCGAGAAAGTCTCACCGATGGGCACCATGCGGAGTTGCAGCGTGCCGTTGCGAATCTCTTCCACCAATTGGCTGATCTGCCCATTCGCGGCGAGCAGCTCGCTTTGACGGGTCTGGCGCGCCAGCAGCTGCGCGCCCGCGCTGGCGGTGACCAGCTCGCCAAGCAAATTGATCACCGCGTCCAGCCGGTCTGCTTGCACGCGGATGAAGCGTTGCTCTTCGGCCGGCGGCGCGGCGACTTTTGCCACCGGAAAATCCGCTGCGCACGGCGAGCTTGTTGAGGCGGGCGCCGTGGGCAGGGCCGGGCCGTCATCGCTTGCCGCTGCACTGGCAGCCGGCAGGATGCTGATCTCACAGTCGTCCCGCACAAAGCTGAAGGCTTGCTCAATGGCGGGCAGGTCGGCCTGGCTTTCATAGTCAAAGCGAAAGCCGAGATAGCAGCTTTCCGGGTCCAGCGCTGCCAACTCCGGCAGACGTTCGCTCAAGCATTGCAGGCCGACAATGCGACCCATGCTGCGCAGGTAATTGAGCAGGGCCAGGGGGTCAAAGCCGTTGCGCAAAGCATCGACGCCGAAGTTCAAGCCGATTTGCCATAGCTGGGTCGGGCTGCTTGTCGGCGCGGTCTCGCTCACCTCACGTGATTGCGATTGCGATTGCGATTGTTCTGGGGCTGGCGCGACTGGCGTGCCGCTCTGGATTTGCAAGGCCGCCACCAACTCGGCACGCCGAGCAGCGGCGACTGCGGTATCGGCGCCCGGACCCGCCTGGCCCCGCGCTTCGTCGAGCAAGCTTCGGATCTCATCTTTGCAGCGCAGCAGCAGCGTCGAGAAGGCGCCGCTCAGCTGCAGCCGGCCTTCGCGCAGCAAGTCCAGCGCGGTTTCAACATGGTGGGTGAAGGCGACAACGGCGTCCAGGCCGAACAGGCCGGCCGAGCCCTTGATCGTGTGTGCGCTGCGAAAGAGTGCGTCGAGAAGTTGGCGGTTGCCGGCTTCGTCTTCGAGCTGCAAGAGTAGCTGTTCCAAGGCCTCGAGCTGCTCTTCGGCTTCGCTGTAGAAAGCAGGCAAGGCTGCGGCGATGAAGCCTGCATCGGGGTCTTGATCGGGCGTCATGACGCGCACTCCAAACCAGAGTGTCGGCTTGTGTCTTGCAGCAAACCCTGCAAGCCAAGCGCTGCTGCCGCGCCAGAAAATGCGGCGCTGGCCTGCATCAGTTGCAGCGCCCTGCCCTGTCGCTGGCAAAGCATTGCCAGCGCTTGAAGCAGTTGCAGGCCGGCGCTATCGACCTCCTGAACCGCTGCGGCCTCAAGCCGCGCCGGGCCGACCAGTGCCTGCAAGTAATGCAGCAGTTGAGGTTGCAATTCGCTGACCGTGTAGATCGTCAGCGCCTCGGGTAAAACGAACGGCGTGCCCATTTGGCGTCCTCCACGCAAACTCAAGGAGTTGGTGTCCGCCAAGCCCGAGTGCCGGGGCCAATTGCAACAAAAGAAACAAAATGTTCGTAACTCGGGTGGCGTTGGGCCGATTGAATATCAATTTCGCCGCTAGCTCCGTTCGCAACTCGGGCAAAGAGTGCAAATGTGCACAGAACATTGCGCGGCCGCAGCGGCGGCCGCTTCAGTCGCTTGAGCTTCAGGCCGAGTGCATGGCCAGCGCCAGTCTGGCGCCTGCTCGGGCATTGTTTTTCACCAAGGCGATATTGGTTGCCAGGCTGCGGCCCTCGGTCAAGGCCTTGATGCGAGCCAGCAAAAAGGGCGTCACCGCCTTGCCACTGATGCCCTGGCTTGCCGCTTCGAGCAAGGCTTGCGTGGTGATGCGTTCAATCTCCTCGCGCGGCATCGCTGCCTCGGCCGGCACCGGATTGCTGATGACGACGCCGCCGTTCAGCCCCAAGGCCCATTTCGTCTGCAAAAATGCCGCCTGCTCTTCGGCTGAGTCGATGCGGAAGTCGGCCTTGAAGCCGCTGTCCGGCGTATAGAAAGCGGCGAAGTTGGCTTGGCCGATGCTGAGCACCGGTACGCCATGCGTTTCCAGATACTCCAAGGTCAAGCCGATGTCGAGAATCGACTTGGCGCCGGCGCAGACCACTGCCACCGAGGTTTGCGCCAGCTCCTGCAGATCGGCCGAGATGTCGAAACTGGTCTCGGCACCCCGGTGCACGCCGCCGATGCCTCCAGTAACGAAGACGCGGATGTCGGCCAAGGCCGCGCAAATCATCGTCGCGGCGACGGTGGTGGCGCCGACTTTCCCGCTCGCCAGCACATACGGTAGGTCGCGCCGGCTGACCTTCATCGCCTCGGGTGATTGGCCCAGCAGCTCCAGCTCCTCGTCTGACAGACCGATGCGGATCTTGCCGTCCAGCACCGCGATGGTGGCCGGCACGGCGCCGCCCTCGCGGATGATGGCCTCGACCTCGCGGGCCGTTTGCACATTCTGCGGGTAAGGCATGCCGTGCGAAATGATGGTGCTCTCTAGCGCCACGATGGGCAAACCGGCCTCGCGTGCGGCGGCGACTTCGGCGGAGAAACTCAGGAATTCGGAGGCGTTTTTCATGGAATTTGTAACAGCACTGGGCTGAGTTCGGGTGAGACAGTGCGCTCGGATTGCAGGGTCAGTCGGGCCAGGTCCATGCCGAATCGGCAGGCACCGGCGAAATCCTCGGGAGCTTGGCTTAAGCCCGCGCAGACCCCGGCGGCAAAGGCGTCACCGGCACCGGTCACGTCCACCACCTTGACTCGTTTGGGCTTGAGGGACTTCAGCGCTGCGCCGGCCGCGCCGAACCAGATTGCATCAGCGCCCTGAGTGACGATCAAGCGCTGCAGACCACGCTCACTGAGCAATTGGTGGGCGCGGGCAAGGTCGGCTTCGCTTTCCAGCGACATGCCGGCGCAAGCCGAAAGCTCATCGCGGTTCAGCATCAGCAGGCTCAATCCGCGCAAATCAAGGGGCAAGCGCGCCATCTTGGGCGCCGACACTGCCACCGCGACCAAGGGCGCGCTGCCCGGCACCTGCGCTTCAAGCAGCAGTTGTCGAATGCTGTCTGCGGGCAGATTGAGGTCGATCAGAATCAGGCCGGCTTGCGCACGCTGGGCCGCACATTGGCGCAAGAAGTCTGGCGTCATGCGCTCGCACAGGTCCATCTGTGCCAGGCCCAGGGCCAGGCTGCCGTCGGTGTTGAGCACCGCCGTGTAGCTGCCGGTCGGGGCGTCGGCGGCAATCAGGCTGGCGCCGCAGTCCATGCCCAAACTGGTCGCCTGCACCAGCAGCGAGCGGCCGGCAGCGTCCTCACCGAAGGCGCTCAGCAGATGCACGGGCAGGCCCAGCCGGGCCAGGTTCTCGGCCACATTGCGCGCCACGCCGCCGGGGCTTTCGCTTGAAGTCGCCGGATTGGAATTGCCCATCTGCAGTGCGGCCAGGCTGCGCAGCTTGCGGTCGATATTGCTGCCACCTATGCAGACAATCGGCCGGCGCTGCGGCAGCACATAGGCGCGGCCGAGGATGCGCCGCTCGCGCGTCAGCGCCGCGACATGGCCGGCCACGGCCGAGCGCGACAGCCCGAGCTGCTCGGCCAGGTCCTGCTGGCTGATGAAGGGGTTGTGCTGAACCAGTGCCAGCAGCTGCTCTTTTTTGGAGTCCATGGTCGCATCATATGACAATTGTCCTTGGCATAAGACAAATGTCCGTGCGGCCGATTCAGGGGGCGATTGACGCGGCGCGCAACTTCAGGCCGACCGCCTGTGTCATCGTTTGCAGCTTGGGGTTGATGCTTGGCCCACTGTCTTCGGCGACTTTCTCACCGAGCGTGCGCTCCAGCTGCGGCGCGATTTTCTCGAACTTCTTCTTCACCGGCGACTCCAGCAGCGCAATGATCTGGCGCAGCTCCTCGTCGTTGAATTGCTGCAGTAGCAAGGGGCTCAGCGTCGGTTTGAGCAAGCGCTGCGCGCTCTGACGCGCCAAAGGCGTGGCTTCATCGACATAGGTCTGCACATCGGTGCTGATGTCCTTCAGCGTGCGGTCGCGCTTCTCGGCGCTGACGCGGCCCTGCAGCGCAATGCGCGCCTGCTCCATGGCGCTGGCCGCTGGCCGCTGCACCATCACAACGGCCACATCGTCAACATGCCAGAGCGTGAGCAGTTTGTCGACCAGCGCTTGGCGGGCGTCGGGAGTGGATTGGGCTTGCGCGGCGCCGCAGAGGAGGCAGGCACTCAGGCCGAGGGCAGCCAGGCGGGTGAGCTTTTTGATAGTTTTCATCGAGGGCAAAGGAGCAAGGGACAAAGGAGCAAGGGACAACGGAGCGGAGGGTTCTCAGAAATCATGCGACATCGCCACGCCCGCATAGCGAATGCGGATGCCGCCGTTGATGTCCAGCCCGGCGTAGGGGTTGTAGATCACATTGAAGAAGTTGTTGCAATTCAGATTGCAACTGGTGTTGGCCGGCAGGTCGAACTTGCCGTGCGCATAGCTGGCCGTGACGTCGAAGCGAGTGCCGCCCTTGGTCGTGTAGCCCAGCCCGACGCTGTTGACGACCAAGTCCGGCATCGGCGCGATCAGGTCCATCGCCGAGCGTGGCACCGAGCTTTTGCGCGGCTCGTAGCCGGCGCGCAGATGGATGCTCTGGCCAATGCTTAGATCCATGCCGTAACCGAAGTGAACCGGGCTTTTGTAGCCACGCGGAATGACCAGCTTGCTGGCATCGGCCTGGCCAAACAGGCGCGCCATTTGCAGCAGGGCGATTTGCTGGTCGAACTGGAAGGTCATCTTGTCCCAGCGCTTCCAATTGGTCCAGTTGGCGTCGATATTGAATTGCAAAAAGGACAGCGGCTTGATCTTGATGCCGACCTGCGCATGTTCGGGGAAAGGCAGTACCAGGGTCACATTGCCGCTTTGTACTTCGGGGATGGAGGTCGGCATGCCGAAGGTGGCGGCCATGATGGGCCCTTGCAAACTGGCGTACATGCCCTCGACGAACTTGCGCAGCATCGGATCGGCGCTGAAGCTGAAGCGCCCGGTCATCGCGGTGTTGGAACCGAACTGATAGCTGGCGCCAAAGGCGAACCAATCCTTGGGCTCCCACAGCACGCCGATATTGAGCGTGGGGTCGACCGGTGCGGTCAGCTCGAAGTCCATATTGCCGGCCTTGCCGAAAGGCCGCACACGCCCCTCCTTGCCGCCGCCGCAAAGGCCGAAGGCAAGTGGGTCGAGCGGATTGCCGTTGTCTCCGCACCAGGCGTCTTGTAGCTTGCCGATGGTGCCGAGTAACTCGTTAGGCATGCGCATATCGGTATTGAGCGCGAAGCCCTGGTGGGCGATGGGCACGCCGACGCCGAAGCTCAAGGAGTCGCTGAACTTGTAGGCGGCGGTGGGCGACAAATAGACCAGGCGCTGAATCACCACCTTGCGGCCGTCAAAGCGGGCTGGGTCATTGGGGTCTTTGGTGCGATCGATGCCCACCGCCATAGGCACATAAGAGGCGGTGCCGAAGGTCCATTTCGAATCGGTCTCGTGAAAGGCCAGGCCGAGGCCGGCGCCGACGGCGGTGGGCATGGGCTTGGGCACCGGGCCGTAGATGGGCAGGAACAGCGAGCTGCGGACGTTGTCGCCGGTTCTGGTGTTGTTGAGAGGATCGTCCTTGAAGCCGCCGATGTCAAAGCCCTCCGGCTGATGAAAGCTGGCGTAGGGCTTGATGCTGGCGCCAAAGACGGCGTCCTGCTTGCGGTTGGCCTTCAGTCGACTCAAGCCGGCCGGGTTGAAGTGAATCGAATCGAGCCCGGGCGGGTCGGCCACCACCGCATTGCCCAAGGACATGGCGACGACGCTGGCGCCGAGGTTGTCGGTCAGCGCGGCCTGCGCTGTCGGAAGGCCAAGCAGGCCCATCATGCCCATCAGGCCCAGGCCGGCGCAAAGCGCCCCAAGGCGCGCGGGCCAGCTGCGGCCCACTGCATAGGAACTCATGCCTGCCTCAGAAGTTCAGCGGAATATTGAGCCCCAAGGTAAAGGCCGGCGAATCAGGCCCCAGGCCTACACCGACCGAGACATTGACAGTGCTTTGCGGTGTGGCGCGCACGCCAAGGCCAAAGCTCAAGAGGCCGGAGGTCTGGGTGGAGGTCTGGCTGGTTCTGCCGTCGGCCAGGATCAGCGTGGTCTTGGCCGAAATCGTTTCCTGGAAGGACACCGTGGTCGAAACCTTGTAGGACAGCGCATAGGCAAAACCCATGCCGAAGCCGAAGCTAGCGCCGGGGTCGACGCCGGTCAACACGGCGTTGTCGTTCAGTTGCTGGCTCAGATGGCGCACCGGCGCGCCCAGTGTCAGCGAGACCGAGCCGAACAAGGCCACCGGGTCCATCACCTTGGAGGTGTTGGCGCCAAGGGTCAACGCGGTGTAGCCTGAACCGGTGCTCAGGCCCTGGCCGGCCGTCACCTTGAAGGGGCTGCGTCCGGTCGGCAGGCGCAGCGTGGTCGAGGTGGTGAAGGAGGGCATATCGCGGCTCAGTGCCATCGGCTGCCAGCGCAGTCCCAGGCCAATGTCGCCGAAGCCGTTGCTCATGCCGGAGAAGGTCTCCGACTCGGAAAATTTGGAGACCAAGGGTACGCTGACATTGGCCGTCATGTTGTCGCGCAGGCCATAGTCGGCCGAGAAGCTGTTGGTGACCGTGTGCGAGCGGGTGTTCTGGATATTGAACAGCGTCAAGGTCGAATCGGCGAAGCGGGCATTGATCTGCTGCGCGCCGACATAGGCGTAGCCGAAGTCATAGGTTAGGGCCATCTTGCCCTTGCGGATCAGCGAGTATTGCTTGTCTTGCGCGCTCAGCGCCGCTTTCAGCAAGGCGGTCTGGTCGCCGCTGTCGCCTTCTTGCTTGGCCAGCGCTTCGCGTGCGGCGTCCTTGCTGCTGTCTTTGCCGCCGTCAAGGAGCTTGTCATTGGTTTGTGATTGGGCTTGGGCCGTGGTGAGCAGCAGCAGGGCGAAGGTGAAGATCAGGGATTTCATGGTCAGCGTCGGAGATTGAAAATGCCAAAGTTGGCTTGGACTGCGTTGCGCAAGGCTTCGCTGTTGTCGGTGGGAATCAGATTGGCTTGGCGGCGCACCAGGTCGTCATCGATGACGCCCAGTTCCTGGTCGCCGATCGCCAGCAGTGAAAGGGTCTTCTGTCCTTGGGCTTTGCCCGGTGTCAGCAGAAACAAGGTGTTACGGTCCCAGATTTCCTCGAACTCCTGGGTCGAGAAGACGATGTGGCCCATCGCCGGGTCGGCCAGAAACACCCTGCCATTGCGGATGCCGCGGAACACGACAAAGTGTTTGAAGCCGGCATAGTCGATCGGCACGATGGCCGGCTGCGTCAGCTCGGCCAGGTCCTTGATCGAGGCGCGAAAGCCGGCGCCCTCGGCGCCCAGGCTGATCACATAGCGCTTCATGTCCAAGAGCGAGAAGCCGCGTCGCTCGATGATCTTGTCGCGCTCGCCGAAGGCCAGCATGCCTTCCATCGCCTGTTGCTCGCTGACCTTGATGCCGAGATAGTTGTTGATGATGGTGACCAAGGCGGCAGATCCGCAGCTGTAGTCATAGGCTTGGTGGACGATATTGCGGAACTTGATCTCCGATTGCGGGGCCATCCGCACCGACAGCGGCGCCACGCCGCCGCCCACCTGCACCAGCGGCAACTCATATTGGTTCTCTGGCACATCCGAGAAGGGGTGCTGCGAGTTCACGGTCGCGCCGCCAATCAGCGCCGCCACTGCGCCGAGCAAGATCATCCACATAGTTCAGCTCTCCGAGTCTTTCTTCATGTCTACTTGGCCCAGAGCAAGACCTGACCCTGCATTTGCACGCTGCCGTTCAGCTGGATCTGCCCGAGGCTGGCGGCAATCGGGGCGAGCGGATCACTCTGCACGCCGATGGCCTTGATGCCGAAATCCTTGAAGCCCAGAAAGCTCGGCAGCGTCAGCTGGATCACGTCGCCGACTTCCGCTGGCCCGGCCACGGCCTGTACGGTCAGCCCCAGCAAATCAAGCGTGCCGCTCAAGTTGTGCAACAGCAAATAGCTGGTACTGCCACCGACCTGGAAGCCCAGGCTGATGCGGTTCTCGGACGCCGCACGGGTGTTCAATTCCAGATGCGCGTTCAAGACAATGCCGCCGCGCCCTGTCACGCCGCCCAGCTCCTCGTCGGACAAGGCATTGGCGGCTTGCACTCCCAATGGCAACAGGCCAATCGCCAAGAAGGCGGCTGCAGTCATGCGACAGAGTTTCATCAGTCAAGGCCCCGCTTTCAGCCGCACATCGAGGTATTGCAGCTGCATGCTGCCGATGCGGCTGCTGCCCAGATCGAGGCTGGGGCCAACATCACTTTTGAAGGAGATGTTGTCGATCAAGAGACTGCCTGCCGGTGCCGGGCCTTGGGTCGGCCAGGCCAGATTCAGATGCAGAAAGCTGCCCGCCTCGGGCGTGCTGATGGTGTTCAGCAGCAAGGGCTGGCGGTCCAGATCGGCCAGCCGCCAAGGGCTGTTGCCGAGTTGGCCGTCGGCTGTTGCTGCGGCCAGGTGAATGCCGCGCAGGCCGAATTGCTCGGGCGAGGCAGGGCTGTCAAACAGTGCCGTATCGCCGCGGCCGCGTGGGCGCAGCAGCAGCGCGCCCACGTCCAGGCGCAGGCCCAGGCCGAAGGCGATGCCCTGCTCGTTCGGGTCGGCGTTGGGGGCCAGGCTCAAGCTGCCGCCATAGCTGCGTAGATCTTGCAGCACTACCGCTCCGGCGCTGAAATTCGGCGCGGCGCTGTTCTTGTCGATCAGACTCAGGTCGGCGGCAAACTGCCAGCTCAAGCGGCCATTGAGATTGAGTGGCTCGCTCAAGACCACGCGGTCCGGCATGCCGGCTGGGCCCTTGATCAGGCTGAGTTGATAGGGGTCGGAGAAGGTGGCGGCAAGATCGTCCGAACGCGACAGCGCCAAATTGGAGAGTGCCAGGCCCGAGCCATCCGCCGAGCCCAGCCGTAGCGTCAGCGGGCCCTGCAGCGCAAAGCCGCGCAGATTGAAGGCAAAGCCGTCGCGCCCTTGGACGCGGGCCAGCTCGTCATCCGAGATCGGCGTTAGCGCCTGGGCTGCCGAAGCAAACACAAAGCCGAGAAGCGCCAACAGAGCCTGCATGGCTCTGAGGTTTGGGGGCTGCTGGCGGCGCTGCATGGTCGTCAGCCGCCGCCGGGCTTGGTCATTGACGGTGGAAGGACGGGCGGCAGGTTAGGCGGCAGAACGGCATTCAAATTGCCGGCGCTGAGTTTGTCACGCCAGTTCATCCATAGGCCGGCTTGTGCGATATCCGGTGCGGCCATGCCGGCCGCAGCGGCCGGGAACTGCACCGCGCTTTTCAGCACCGACAGGAACAGGTCACGACTCGGCCCGGCCGCATCGCCCGCTTGCAGGCTGCCGATCTGCGCCAAGCTGAAGGGGCAGGCTGAAGCGCCGCAAACGCTGCCGTCCCAGCGTTTGCCGCCCAGCGGATCTTGACGCGAGTCGAGCACCGAGGCACTTTGGTTGTCGGCAATCGCGAGTGAACCACTGATCTGCGAAGCGCGCAGACCGAAGGCGCCGCTGACGCCCTCAAACCCTAAACGCATGCCGACAATCTCGCGGTCGCCGGCACTGCTCGCCGGGCGGTAGACCAGCTCGAAATAGGGATTGCTCAAGGCGACCGTGCGCTGTGCATCGCCCAAGTCGCTGCGGCCAAACTGCAGGCGGCCGATCTCAATATCGGCGCCGCTGCCATTGCGCGGCGCGTAGTGGTATTCGCCCAAGCGCAGATTGGAGAAGTTGGCGCTCAGCTTCAGGTCGGCATTCAATGTCAGGCGGGAGAAGTCCAGGCCGTTCAAGCTGGTGTTGGTGATGGCCACCATGGCCTGGCCCCAGACACGCGCGAGCTCGGCATCCGGCAGCGGAGCCAGCTGGGCCCGCACGGCGCTGCCGTTGAACAGCGTCAAGCAGAACAGCAAACCTCGAAGAGTGGACTGAATGCGCATGCTCAACGCGCCCACATCCAGATTTTCGAGCCCTGCAGATCGATATTTGTGAAGGCAAAGCTGCCGAAGGCCGCGCTGCTATTGCCCATGGTCACCGAGCCCACGCTCAGGCTCGGGCTCAGTCTGTTGTCGAGGCCGGCGTTTGGCAGGGCGAACTGGATCACATCGCTGAGGCCGTCGTAAGTGCCGCTGCTGATCAGCCGCGCGATGCCGGCCGCGCCGTCAGCGCCATAAGCGGCCATAGCGTTGCTCATCGCCGTGCCGAAGCTGGCCGAGTTCAACAGATCGACCGTCATCACAAACATGCCGCGCAGCGTGATGTTGTTGAAGGAGATGCTGCCGCCGTCGGGGTTGCCGGCACTCTTTGTGCTGTAGCTGAAGGCGCCGATCTTGATGTCCAGGTCGGCGGCCAGCGTGACGCCGTCGCGACCATGCACCTCGGCCAGGTCAGCGTCATCCATGCTGCTCATGGCTCGCGCCGCGCCGCTCAACAGGAGCAGCGCGAATGCGACGAGCATCAGCAGATGGAGTCGGTTCATGTAAGTTGGAGGTTATGGGAATTCAGTCTTGAGAAAAATTCGGCCCGGCATCAATCGCCGGGCCGAACTCTGTCGTTCAAGTGCTCAGATCAAGCGGCAGCTCAATGTGCCCAGATCCAGAACTTGGAGCCTTGCAGGTCCATATTGGTGATGGCCACGCTGCCGAAGGACTTGTTGCCCACGCTATTGCCCAGGGTGATGCCTGCGACTGTGATGCTCGGGCTCAGCTTGGAGTCCATCTTGGCGTTAGGGAAGGCGAACTGCACAACATCGCTGGCTGCGTCATAGATGGCCGCGCCGGTGGCGGCACCGAAGACGTCGAAGCTGGCTGCAGTCAGCTTGCCCAACTGACCGGCAACAGCAGCGCCGCCAGCGGTTGGGGTGACAGGCAGGCCAGCGGCCAAGGCCTTGCCGATGTCGGCATCGGCCTGTGTGTAGCCCAGATGGGCGCCGATGGAGTCAGCCACATTGCTGACGAAGGCGCTCTTGTTCAGGATGTCCAGCGTCATCGCGAACATGCCCTTGATGCCGATGTTGTTGAAGGAGACCGAACCGCCTGCTGCGTCCGTGTCGGTGTACTTGAAGGAGCCGATATTGATGTTCAGGTCACCGGCGATCGAGACACCGTCCTGGCCGCTGACTTGTGCCAAGGCGCCGTCGTCGATGGCGGTCATGGCGGAAGCCGACAGGGAAGCGGCGAGCAGGGCTGCGACGGCGGAAAGCTTGAATGCGTTCATTTGAGTATCTCCAGAATTGATTGATTGATTGAATGATTGAAAAAAACTTCTCTAAACGTTCACTTGCACGCGCCGCCCATGGTCTTCAGTCACGGGTTTCGCTCTTTGCAGCGCGGGTGCTTGTGGGCTCCTTGGCTGCGCCGAGTTGTCAGCGGCGTGGACGAATGATGCGGATTAGTTGGCAAAAACAAGTGACTTTGCGAGCCAAGCTCTTGGCCTTGCGCGCCCTCCGTTCGGTGGGGAGGAGGAACCATGAGAGGGTTTCTATGCTGTCTCAATCATCAGTTAGGGGTGGCGAACTCGCGCTTCAGGCGGGGCTGCGCAGGCGGCTGGGCGAATGCCCAAACCAGCGCTTGCAAGCGCGGTAGAAATTGCTCGGATCGGCGAATCCCAGTGCAAAGCTCATCTCGGTGGCGGTGATGCTGCCGCGATTCAAATAGCGTGCGGCCAGCTCGCGGCGGGTCTCGTCCAGCAGCTTGTTGAAGCTGGTGCTTTCCTCCAGCAAGCGGCGCTGCAGCGTGCGCTCGCTCATATGCAAGAGGGCCGCAATGGTCTCGCGCTTGGGGTCACCCTTGGAGAGTTCCTGGGTCAGCAGTTGCCGCACCCGCACTTGAATGCTGCCGCCGCGCTGCATCATGGCTTGGGCTGCGCTGCGCTCACACAAGGCTGCCACGCTGGCATTGGCCGTGGGGATGGGGGTGCGCAGGTCGGCGCTGTCAAAGACGATGCAAAAATGTTCTGCCTTGAATTCGAGCTCGCAGCCAAAGACCTCGATCCAGCGCCCGAGTTCAAGCGGGGCCGCAAAGGGGTAGCTGATTCTGAGCGGCCGCACCCGTCGAGCTGTGGCCCAGTTGAGCGACTGCAAGACCACATTGGCGATGAAGTCATAGCGCTGCAGCGGTGTCGGCCGCAGGCCTTTGAGGATGTCTATGCGTAGCCGGCTTTGGCCCTCTTCCTGGCTCAGCTCCATGCAGACCGCTGGCGACAACAAGGCCGAAAAGCGCAAGATGTATTGCAGGGCCTCGCCCAGGTCATGCGCAGCCAGCACCAGATGGGCCAACAAGCCCAGCGCCACCAGCGGGTGGGCCGGCACGCTCAGGCCAATGGCGGCGTCACCGGTACGCGCGGCCGCCAACTCCCACGCGCCGCTGTACGCGTCAGACAAAACCCGCGGGTCGGCTTCGGCAGGATCAAGCCCTTGGCTATCGAGCAGGCTCTGCAGGCACAGGCCACGGCTCGCCATCGCTTGCGCCATTGCCTTGTGCCAGCTGCTGGTCAGGCTTGCTGCACCTTGAGTCGGCGGCATGGGGGCGTACTGGCTGGCAATTTGCATCTTGGAGCTGGCTTCAGTGGAGCGAGCCCGCACTCTAGGTTGCGGCTTGCGGCTTGTCGCCGTCCATCCGTCTAGGTAGCGGGCTATCCCAAGGGATAGTGCTAGCTGACCGAAGGGATAGGTTGCGACTTGGCGCGACAATCCGAAGCTTTCGCGCTCCTCACCCTCGCTGACTACTCATGCACACTCTGGCCCAACTCCGCTCCGGCGAACTCGCGGGCATCACCCGACTCGACTTGTCTTGCGGCCTGACCGAGCTGCCACCCGAAGTCTTCGCCTTGGCGGACAGCCTGGAGGTGCTCAATTTGTCCGGCAATGCGCTCAGCAGCCTGCCCGATGAATTGGCCAGCTTGCACAAGCTCAAGGTGCTGTTCTGTGCGGAGAACCGTTTCAGCTGTGTGCCCGAGGTCGTCGGGGCTTGCGCGTCTTTGAGCATGGTCGGTTTCAAGTCCAATCAGTTGACGGATTTGCCCGCAGCGGCCTTGCCGGCCAAGCTGCGTTGGTTGATCCTGACCGACAACCAATTGAGCGACTTGCCCGCAGAACTGGGCGAGCGGCCGCATCTGCAAAAGCTGGCGCTGGCGGGCAATCGCTTGAGTCAGTTGCCGGACTCGATGGCGCAATGCCGGGCCTTGGGCTTGCTGCGCATGTCGGCCAATCGCTTCGAGCAGATCCCCCCTTGGCTGCTGGAGCTGCCCAAGCTGGCATGGCTGGCTGTTGGCGGCAACCCCTGGGGCCAGGCGCGCGAGTCGCATGTGCTTGAGCAATCGCAACTACCCGATCTCGATTGGGCGGCCTTGCAGATGGCTGAGGTCTTGGGGCAGGGGGCGTCAGGCGTGATCCACGCGGCGCATTGGCCCGCCGGGCCAGCGCATGAGCGCGACTTGGCCATCAAGGTTTTCAAAGGCGAGGTCACCAGCGATGGTTGGCCACATAGCGAATGGGCCGCCAGTTTGGCGGCCGGCCTGCACCCGCACCTGATCTCGGCCAGCGCGCGCCTGCTTGGCCATCCGCAAGGCGCCGAGGGCTTGGTGATGCCGCGTATCGGGCCTGAGTTCAGTACGCTGGCCGGCCCGCCCAGCCTGAGTTCTTGCACGCGTGACGTCTACCCGGCCTCAATCCGCATCGATGCCCAGGTTTTGCAGCACATGTCCCGCGGCGTCGTCGATGCCGCCCGCCACTTGCATGAGCAGGGCATCTCGCATGGCGACCTCTATGCCCACAATCTGCTGTGGAACGGCAAGGGCGAGGTCTGGCTGGGCGACTTTGGTGCGGCCAGCCTGCTTCCCCATCATCTCAGCCTGTCTGAACGACAGGGTTTCGAGCGACTCGAGGTCTTGGCCTTTGGCCATCTGCTCGAAGAATGGCTGAGCCGCTGCCCGGATCAAGCGCCCGCCATGCAGCAAATGCAAGCGGCATGCGTGAGCCCTGAGCCGGCTGCGCGCCCGCTGTTCGAGGAATTGGCGGCGGCGCTGGCCTGAATCCACAGACCTCTAACTCACCCAACCGCGTTCTCGCGCAATGAACACGGCGTGGGTGCGATTGCGCGCATCCAGCTTGTGGTTGACGTTGCGCAGGTGGAACTTCACCGTCGGTTCGGAGATTTGCAAGCTGTTGGCGATCTGTTTATTGGGCATGCCCGCCGACAGGCATTGCAGGATCTGCAGTTCGCGCGGCGACAAACCACATTCGCTGCGCGGCGCCGCGACCGCTATCGCCAAGGCTGAAGCCAAGGACGTGGTGGACAGGTTCGGCAGCGGCTCAGCCGCAAGCGACTCGGCTGGCCCCAGCACGCGCTCCAGCACGGCCAGCAGGCGCGGTGCGGCGCCAACGCGCAAGGCTTTCAGCATGCCCATCAGCTGCGGCCCTTCCTCAAGATAACTGGCGCGCAAGCCCAACTCGGCCTCGCTCAAGAGCAGCTCGCTAAGCAGGGCTTGCGCTTCGCTTTCGCGACCGAGCAGTTGCAAGGCTTGCGCTTGCAGCAGGCCGAGTTTGAGCTGGCGGCGCCGCCGCCCCAAGGCGCGTGCCTTCATGCGTTTGACCGAGCAGGCCTCCAGAACCTGCTCTGCGCGGCCCTCGCGCAGGCCCAGGCGCAGGCCGGCCAAGGCCTGGTCTTCCACGTCATTGATAGGCGTCATGCGGTCTGCCGCAAAGTCCCAGGCAGCCGGCAGCAGGCTCAGACGCTCCGGGGCCATCGGGTGGCCATGATCGAATTGATGCAGCACCTGGTACTGCTGCTCCAAGCGCATGGGCGCCACGATGCGCGCCAGCCCGAGCGAGCGACCCAACTCGATGCCGGCATGGATCAAAGCGGCCGCTTCGGCATATTGGCCGCCCCGGCACAGTGCGCGTGACAAGACGCGGTGCGTGATGACGATGGCGTCCAGGAAGACAAGTTCAGCCGACAGGTCCAGGTATTCGCGCGCCAAACTCTCGGCCCGCTCGAACTCGCCCAATTCATAGAGCGCACCGGCCAAGTAAACGCCTACATAAGCGCTGCTGGCGCTGTGGCGGCCGCTGACGCGGCTGAGCTCGGCCAGGGCGGGCTCAAGTCGTGCGACCACCTCCATCGCGCGGCCTTGGGCCAGCAGCGTGTAGGTGCTGATGCCGTAGCTGAAGGTGGTGCCGTAGACGCTGCCTATGCGTTTGAACAGCGCCAGGCCCCGATCGGAGCTCTCCAGCGCTGCGTCAAAGCGGTGTGAACAGAGGTCGACATAGGCGTGAATGCTGCGGAAGGTCGCCTCGCTCAGGCCGCTCAGGGTCAGGTCTTGATATTGCTTGAGCGCCAGCTCGCATTCGGCCAGCCGGTCCATCAAGACCAGGGACAAAGGGCCCAACATGCGGTACTCGGCCATGCTTTGCACGGCAGGCACCAGTCTGAGTTGCTCAGCCAGCTGGCCTGCCTGGCTGTACTGGTAGCTGAAGATATAGATCCAGCACAGGGCCACCTGCAAACTCGGCTGGCGCTTGAGCACAGCGTCCGGGATTTGCGCCAGCCAATGCCGACAGCTGCTGATGTGGCCGCGCGCCAAGGCCTGCCAGATATAGCCGACCAGAATCTCGCAGGCCTGAGCGTGGTTGCCGGCGCTCAGCGCATGCTCGATGGCCGCATCGGCGTCACCCGACTGCAAGAACCAGTCGGCCGCGCGTTGATGCAGATCGGCCAGCCGATCAGGCGCGTCTTCCCGCAGCTTGCGCTGCAAGAACTCGGCAAACAGCGGGTGGTAGCGGAACTCGGTGCCCGCCGCACCCATGCGCAGCACAAACAGGCTTTGCGCTTCCAGCTGGCGCAGCAGCGTGGCCGCATTGGCGATTTGCCCCACGGCGTTGCAGATGCCGGGGCCGAGCTGCTTGAGGAAGCTGGTGCGCAGCAAAAATGACTTGATCTCTTCGGACTGATCCCAGAACACCTCTTCGTAGAGGTAACGGCCAATGTCGGCGGTCTGCTCGCAGAAGTTCTCGATGAAGCCGGGTTTGTCACCGCGCCCTTTGAGTGCCAGCGCGGCCAGTTGCAGGCCGGCCGGCCAACCCTCGGTCGCGTGCAGCAGACGGTGCACGCTGCTCGCATCCAGCTGCAAGTGATGGCGTTGGTTCAAAAACAGCTCGGCCTGCTCGAAGTCAAAACTCAGCTCCGCCATGCCGATCTGCAAAAGCCGGCCCTGCGCCTTGAGCTTGTACAAGCGCAGCAAGGGCGCGTTGCGCGCCGTGATGAAGAGCTTGCAATGCGCGGGCATGCGTTCGATCAGGCGTTGCATCAGATCGACCGCACGGGCCTCGCGCAGATGGTCGAAATCGTCCAAAAAAATCGCCGTTGGCTGCTGAACGGCCGCAACCGCGTCCAGCACATCCTGGCCCAGGCGAGAGCCGGTGTAGCGGGCGTCCATCAAGTTGGGGGCGGGTAGGCCAGGCGCGGCGTTGGCCAGGTCGGTCGTCGGCAGGGCGGACTGCAGCAAGGCGCAGAGCCGCTCCACGTGGTTGTCTTCGGCGCTCAGTTGCAGCCAGGCGGTGGCAAAGCCCTTGGCCCGCAGACGCTCATGCAGGCACAGCATGGCGGTGGTCTTGCCGAAACCGGCCGGCGCGATTGCCAGCACCAGTGACACATCGGCGCATTCCTCCAGCCAAGCGCCGAGGTTGGGGTTGTCGACCAGGTGGCGACTGAGTTGGGGAGCGACGAGATGGGACATGGAGATAGAACTGGACAGGGACTTGAACTTTCGACTTGACCTGGAGGCGGCTGGGGGCGGCGGCAAGCGTAGCCGAACTTTGGGCCGCCGCTACTGCGTGAAAGTCCCGAGACTCCATACTTGGTTGGATGCAATCGTGCGCAATTCCGCGCAATTCAATCGCTCAATGCCCTAATTGCTCCTTGCGCGCAAGCAAGGCAGCGAGCAAGTGATCAACGCTCGCAGGCCTCCGGGCGCTGAGCCGCCAGCTCGCTCAATCGTTGATGCGCGGCGTCATCCCAGGCAATCGGCAGCTGGTTCTTGGCCTGCAGGTAATGGTGGCTGAAGACTTCCAGGTAGGTCTCCAGCGTTTGCGCGGCCAACTCCTCCCCGGCCAGGCTCAGGCACAGCGAGGCAACTTCGCTGGTGCAGAAATGGTCATCGCGGCGCGAGCGGCGCAGCTTGTACTGAGAGATCTGCTCTAGTTCCAGGCTCAGCACCGGCAGGTGGTCCAGATAAGGGCTTTTGCGAAACATCTTGCGCGCCTCGCTCCAGGTCGCGTCGAGCAAGATGAAGAGCGGGCGTTTGGCCGCCGCTCCCTCGGCCGGCTCGGGCAGCTGCACGCTGCGCACCACCCGCTCGGGCGCCACAAACTCACCCGGAAACACCACATAAGGCTGCCACTGCGGGTCGCTCAGCAGCGTCAGCAGCGCCGGGTCGGTCTCGGTGCGCGCCCAGCCGAAGGCATAGGTGTCGGCCACCATATCGGCAATCAGCCAGCCGGTGTTGCTGGGCTTGAGCGGCTCGATATCGGCCATCAACAAGCACATGCCGGCGCGCGTGGCCACCTGCGGCCGCAAGGCACACATGCAATGGCTGGGCAGCAGCCGGCAGTCCGCACAGCGTTCGCGTTTGAAGCCACCACGGGCAAGAAAGGGTTTGCTGCTGCGCGCCAAGCGGGCGCTGCGCAAAATGGAAACGGCGTGGGGCATGGGTAAGTGAGGAGGGGAGGCGGGCGGCGCAGGTCGCCCGCCCGGAGCGCTCAGTGGCGAGGCTTGCCAGTGTCGCATCCCCCGGGCCTTGCCTCCTTGGCGGCACGCTGATCAGACCGCCTGCGCTTCAGCGCCGATGGCCGGCCTCAAGGGCAGAAAGCCTTACTTTGCCTTTGCGCGCCCATATTTGGCCGTGAAGCTGGCCTTGGCGAGCGTGTTGGCGTTGATCATGTAACCGGCCAATGCGGCGGTGGCGTCGGCCGGCAGTTCCAGCTTCTCGGTCTTGAGGGCGTGCACGGTGAAGATATAGCGGTGCGGCTTGTCGCCTTCGGGCGGGCAAGTGCCGCCCCAGCCGGCAACGCCGTAGTCAATGCGCACATGGCTGGCGCCTGCAGGCAGATTGGCGCCGCCCACCAGACCGGCGTCGGGCTTGAGTTCATTGACCGTGGCGGGCAAATTGATGACCGACCAATGCCACCAGCCGGAGCCGGTCGGCGCATCGGGGTCATACACCGTCACGGCGAAGGATTTGGTGCCGGCGGGGGCGCCGCTCCACTGCAAGGCGGGCGACTTGTTTTCGCCCGCGCAGCCAAAGCCTTTGAATTCGAACTTGGGGTCCATCAGGCTATCGGCCTTGATGTCGGGGCTGCCGAGCTGGAAACCCGCGGCGTGTCCGAGGCTGGCGGCGCCAAGCAGGGCGGCGGCGAGAAGGGTGCGGTTCATGTCTGGGCTTTCATCAAGTTGTCGAGAGCCACTATTTTGTGCTGTTCGGTCTGGAAAGCTTAGCCCGCAGGCTTCAATTGCTGTTCGCCAAAGCCCATTCGCTGCGAGCCACTCTCAATGGCAAGGCGGCGAGGACTCAGGGCCGCAGATGAGAGGGCGTGAAGCCGTAGCGCTCGCGGAACGCGGCCGAGAACCGGCTGTGGGAGTCGTAGCCACAACGCGCCGCCACTTCCGAAACTTGCAGACCAGAATCCTGCAGCAGCGCCATCGCTGTTTCAAGCCTGAGCTCGCGAACGCATTGGCTGAAATTGGCCGACTCTTCGGCCAGCCTGCGCTGCAAGGTGCTGGCGCTCAAATGAAACGCGGCCGCCACTTCGCTCAAGGTCCAGTTGGCCTGTGGGCGTTGGCCAACCAGGCGCCGCACCCGGTCTGCCCAGGCCAATTCGCTTGCGGCCGAAAAAACCAAGCCACGTTCGGCCAGCAGCAAAAGCACTTCAAGCGCCCGGTGCTCGCGGATCGCGGCGGAAGCGGTGTCGCTTTTCAATGCGCTCATGGCGTGGCCAAAAGTGGCGACAAAGCTCTCATCCGCCACCGAGCTGGCACAGCCCTGCACCGGCGGCGAGCCCGAAAATTGGCCAAATCGCTGATGAAAAAGCTCAATCAGCATGGGTGTGAAGCCAATCAGCCGCGCTTCATAGCGCCCACCCGTCGGCGGCTCGTTGACCATATCCCACTGCGTCAAGCGTGGGATGACGAAGACCTGCCCGGGCAAGAACTGCACTTCTCCGGCCGGCGTGACCAGTCGCTTGCGACCCGCCATGACCCAGCCCACCAGATCGTCGCGCACCGTCGCCGTACGCACCTGGTGCGCTACGGCGCTTGAGATCGTCTGCGCCAGGGCGGCGCTGAAGAAGGCTTCTTGCATAGGGAGGCGGCTTGGCGGCGCGAGGCCCGTAAGGTTGCGAAGCGGCGAGTGTCGCACCCCTCAATGCCCGCGGCTGAAGCCCAAGCTCATTGATCCAGCATGCCGCGCTGTTTGATGAAGTCCACCACCTGGGCCACGCCGGCTTGGGTCTTCAGGTTGGTCATCACATAGGGCTTGGCCCCGCGCATGCGCTTGGTGTCGGCTTCCATCACGTCCAGATTGGCGCCCACATAGGGCGCCAGATCGGTCTTGTTGATGACGAACAGATCGCTCTTGGTGATGCCGGGGCCGCCCTTGCGCGGGATCTTTTCACCGGCGGCGACGTCGATCACATAAATCGTTAGATCACTCAGCTCGGGGCTGAAGGTGGCGGCCAGGTTGTCGCCGCCGGATTCGATGAAGACCACATCGGCATCCGGGAAATCGGCCAGCATGCGGTCAATCGCTTCGAGATTGATCGAGCAATCTTCACGGATGGCCGTATGCGGGCAGCCGCCGGTCTCCACCCCCAGGATGCGCTCGGCCGGCAGCGCGCCGCTGACGGTCAGCAGGCGCTGATCTTCCTTGGTGTAGATGTCGTTGGTGATGGCGACCAGGTCCCAGCGCTCGCGCATGGCCTTGCAAAGCATCTCCAGCAAGGTGGTCTTGCCCGAGCCGACCGGGCCGCCGATGCCGACCCGCAGCGGCGGCAGCTTCTTGCTGCGATGGGGGATGTGGTGCAGTGCTGAGCTCATGATCGGAATAGACGTGAGTATTGGGTTTCATGGCGCGCCGACAGAATCGCCAGCATCGGAGAAAAGGCCTGGCGCTGATCACGCTCAGCCAGCGCCATCGCCTGCGCCACGGCGGCGGGGATCTCGGCCGCCAAGCGGGCCAGCATGCGTTGACCGGCGCTCTGGCCCAGTGGCACCGACTTGATGGCCGCGCCGACCATGTTCTCGGCCCAGCCGAAGGCATAGGCCAGCAAGCCATCGGCCAGCGCGGCGCCGCTGCCGGCGAGCGCCAAGGCCATCACCAGCGGATAGGTCGGCTGACCCAGGGCCTGGCATTGCGCGATCTGCTCGGGGCTGGCGGTGTGATGGTTGCGCAACCAGTCCAAGAGTGAGCGTCCCATTTGCTCGGTCTGCAAGCGCAGCTCGGCCGTCTCGCGGGTCTGCAGCACCCAGTCATTCAGTACCTTCAAGGCGGGCAGATCGCCTTCGCGCCAGGCCGGCAGCGCGCGCGCCGCCAGGGCCAAGTCGCCGCGCGTTTGCGTCAGCGCCAATTGCTGCGACAGCCATTCGGCCGCCGAGGCTTCGTCGCGCACCAGGCCATGCTCGATCGCCGACTCCAGGCCCTCGGAATAAGAAAAACCACCAATCGGCAGCGCGGGCGAGGCCAGCCAGATCAGCTGCAGCAGCGCGCTCATGTGTGGCTATGGCCGTGGCCGTGGCCATGCGCATGGTCATGGTCATGGTCATGCCCGTGGGCATGAGAGTGCCCATGCCCGGCGCCATGCCCAGCCCCATAAGCCCCGCCTTCGGGCTCGAAGGGCGCGTCCACTTCGGTGACCGTCAGATGCTGGGCGCGCAACATGGCAGCCAGCACATGGTCAGGCTCGATCTGCAGATAGTCGGGCCGCAGCTCGATCGGCACATGGCGATTGCCCAGGTGGTAGGCCGCGCGGGTCAGATCGAAAGGCGAGCCATGGCTGCTGCAGGCGCTGATGCGCAAGAGCGCTTGCGGCGCAGCGAGCACGCGAATGAGGCTGCCGTCTTCGGCCACCAGCACATCGCCGCCGCGCAGCTGCGTGCCGCGTGGCAAAAAGATACCCAGCTCACGCCCCAGGCTGTCCGTCGCCTGGATGCGGCTTTTTTGCCGCGCATCCCAGTCCAGCACCAACTCAGCGGCGCGCTTGAGCAGCACGGGCGCCAAGCCCTGTCCCTGCGGCAGCAACTTTGAGACTTGCAGCATCGCGGCGCTCACAGCGCTATGCTCATGAAGAAGCTATACGGATCTTCCACATAACTGCCAAACGGTGCGCAAGGCAAAAAGCCCTCGCGCTGATACAGGCCACGCGCCGGCGCAAAAAAGTCCTGCGTACCGGTCTCCAGGCTCAGGCGGCGAAAACCTTGCAGGCGCGCTTGACTCAGCACATGAGCGAGCATGGCGCGTGCCAGCCCACGGCCGCGCAGCGCAGCGGCAGTGCGCATGGACTTCAGCTCTGCATGACTGTCATCCAGACGTTTCAACGCCGCCGTGCCGACCAAGGTTTCCGCACCTGACTCGTCCAAAAACCAAGCCGACCAGAAGCTGATGCCGGGCTTGCGCAGCGCCGCCAAGTCGAGCGCGTGCACGCTTTCCGGTGGCGAGGCCGCACGCATATCCTGCATATGTTCTTCAAGAAAAGCGGCAATGCGCGGATCGCTCAAATCGTCGAGGCGGATCAAAAGTTCGGGAGCAAGGATAGACATAGGAAAAAAAGAAGAAACAGTCAATGGGGTCAGAACAGGAAATAGCGCTGCGCCATTGGCAGCGAGGTCGCGGGCTCGCAAGTCAGCAGCAGGCCATCGGCGCGCACCGCGTAGGTCTGTGCATCGACCTCCATGCGCGGCAGATAGTCGTTGAGAATCATGTCGCGCTTGCCGATGCCGCGAATATTCTTCACCGCCGCCAGCGTTTTGTTCAAGCCATAGCGCTGGCCCACCCCGGCAGCCAGCGCGGCCTGCGACACAAAAGTCAAAGAGCCGCGCGCCAAAGCCCCGCCATAGGCGCCGAACATGGGCCGGTAGTGCACAGGCTGCGGCGTCGGGATCGACGCGCTGGGGTCACCCATCGCCGCCATCGCGATGCTGCCGCCCTTCAAGATGAAGCTGGGTTTGACGCCGAAAAAGGCCGGTTTCCAAATCACCAGATCGGCCCATTTGCCGACCTCAATGCTGCCGACCTCATGGCTGATGCCATGCGCGATCGCTGGGTTGATGGCCATCTTGGCGACATAACGCTTCACTCGCGCGTTGTCGTTTTGCGGCCCATCCCCGGGCAAAGCGCCGCGCTGCTGCTTCATCTTGTGCGCCGTCTGCCAGCAGCGGATGATGACCTCACCAACCCGCCCCATCGCCTGCGAGACGGAGCTGAACATGCTGATCGCACCCACGTCATGCAAGATGTCTTCGGCCGCACTCGTCTCGCGGCGGATGCGGCTCTCGGCAAAGGCCAGGTCTTCGGCAATCGAAGGGTCGAGGTGGTGGCAGACCATCAACATATCGACATGCTCGTCCAGCGTGTTGATCGTGTAAGGCCGGGTCGGGTTGGTCGAGGACGGCAGCACATTCGCTTCGCCGACCACCTTCAGAATATCCGGCGCATGGCCACCACCGGCCCCCTCGGTGTGGAAGGTGTGGATGGTGCGGCCCTTGAACGCCGCCACCGTGTCTTCGACAAAGCCGCTCTCATTGAGCGTGTCGGTGTGGATGGCCACTTGCGTGTCGGTGGCCTCGGCCACGTTCAGGCAGTTGTCGATCGCCGCCGGTGTCGTGCCCCAGTCTTCATGCAGCTTGAGGCCAATGGCGCCGGCCTCAATCTGCTCATGCAGGGCCAGCGGCAGGCTGGCATTGCCTTTGCCCATAAAGCCCAAGTTCATCGGAAAGGCATCGGCCGCCTGCAGCATGCGCTCGATATGCCAGGCGCCCGGCGTGCACGTGGTCGCAAATGTGCCGGTGGCCGGCCCGGTGCCGCCGCCCAACATGGTGGTGACACCGCTGGCCAGCGCTTCCTCGATCTGCTGCGGGCAGATGAAGTGGATATGCGTGTCGACAGCGCCGGCCGTCACGATCATGCCTTCGCAGGCAATGATCTCGGTACCGGGGCCGATGATGATGTCCACGCCCGGCTGGGTGTCGGGGTTGCCGGCCTTGCCGATAGCGACGATGCGGCCGCTTTTGAGGCCGATGTCGGCCTTGACAATGCCCCAGTGGTCGAGGATCAGCGCATTCGTCATCACCGTGTCGACGGCCCCTTGGTCGCGGCCGCGCTGCGACTGCGCCATGCCGTCGCGTATGGTCTTGCCGCCGCCGAACTTCACTTCCTCCCCATACCCACCTGCCAGGAGGGTCAGGTCTTGCTCGACCTCAATGATCAAGTCGGTGTCGGCCAGGCGCAGCCGGTCACCGACGGTCGGGCCATACATTTCGGCATAGGCGCGCCGTCCAATCGTCGCCATTACAAAGCCCCCTGGATCAGGCCGCGAAAGCCGTAGACGATGCGCTCGCCGGCCAGATCGACCAGCTCTACCGTGCGCTGCTGGCCCGGCTCGAAGCGCACGGCCAGGCCGGAGGCGATGTTCAAACGCATGCCGCGCGCGGCGGTGCGGTCGAAACTCAGGGCCGCATTGGTCTCGGCAAAGTGATAGTGCGAGCCGACCTGGATTGGCCGGTCGCCGGCGTTTTGCACCACCAGGCTGAGCGTGCGCCGGCCGGGGTTGAGCTGATGTTCGCCGGGGGGCGTGAAGAGTTCACCGGGGGTCATGGTTCAAGCCATCCGGGCCAGAAGACCCAAACCAAGTCCCAGACCAAGCAGCGCGATGCCGGCGCCGAGCGCGCGGCTCAGGCCCAAGTTCCAGCGCGCCTGGCGGCGCAGCGCCAGCCCCAGCAACAAACCGGCCAGATGCAAGAGCCCGGTCGCCAAAATCATGCCCAGCAGGGCCACGCTGCCGTCGAGCTCGCTGCCATGCGCGAGGCCATGGAAGAAGGCAAAGCAGCCCACCAGCGCGATGGCTGCGCCAGCGGCCATCGCCTGCCGAACCGCCGCCAGCAAGCCCAGGGCCAGCACCGATGCCGCGACCATGGGCTCCACCAGGGGCAGACCCAGATCGCCAAGGCCCAAGAGGCCGGTCAAGGCGCCCGCCAACAGCATCAGGGCAAAAGCCAGCGGCGCGGCCCAAGGCCGGCGCAGCGCCAAGCCGCTCCACAAACCAACAGCCAGCATGGCGGCCATATGGTCGGCGCCGGTCAAGGGGTGAACAAAGCCGCTGATGAAGTCGTGGCCATGATCCACGCCACCGGTGTGGGAGGCGGCCAAGACGGGCAAGAGGGCTGACAGTGCGGTGACAAAAACGCGTTTCATGATGGGCTTTGGCTCCTGCTATTGATCAAACAATCGGTTGATGCACGGTCACCAGCTTGGTGCCATCGGGAAAGGTCGCCTCGACCTGTATGTCGGGAATCATCTCGGCGATGCCGTCCATCACATCGGCGCGAGTGAGCACATTGCGGCCCTCGCTCATCAGCTGCGCGACGGTTTTGCCATCGCGGGCGCCTTCCATGACCGCAGCGCTGATGAAGGCCACTGCTTCCGGATAGTTGAGCTTGAGGCCGCGCGCGCGGCGTCGCTCGGCCAGCAAGGCGGCGGTGAAGATCAGGAGCTTGTCTTTTTCGCGGGGAGTAAGTTCCATGCCGAGCCTGTTCTATGAAGTGCACTTTTCTAAGCAAGTGCCGTGCCGCATCTGCAGGCACGAAATCTGCACGGCTCTCCCTCAGCCATGCCTATCCCGCCCACAACCCCGCCAGCAACAAGCCTCAACGCCGCAGCCGCCCCGCAGCGCGTGATCAAGGTGCGGCGCGACTACAACGCCTGGGTGGCGAGCGAAACGCTGGAGGACTATGCGCTGCGCTACACGCCGCAACGCTTTCGGCGCTGGTCCAACTTCCGCGTCGCCAACACTGCTTTTGGGGCCGCCGCTTTTCTGATTCTGGAGGCGGTGGGCGCGACCTTGCTGGTCCAGTACGGCTGGGCCAATGCCTTCTGGGCCATCCTGGCCACCGGCCTGATCATCTTCCTGGCCGGCCTGCCCATCAGCATCTACGCGGCCCGCTACGGCGTCGATATGGACCTCTTGACCCGAGGGGCCGGCTTTGGCTATATCGGCTCCACCTTCACCTCGCTGATCTACGCGTCCTTCACCTTCATCTTCTTCGCGCTGGAGGCCGCCGTGATGGCCTATGCGCTGGACCTGGCGCTGGACATCCCGCCGCGCTGGGGCTATCTGATCTGCGCGCTGGTGGTGATCCCGCTGGTCACGCATGGCGTGTCGGCCATCAGCCGCCTGCAATTGATCACCCAGCCGCTGTGGCTGTTCATGCTGCTGCTGCCCTTCGCGGTGGTGCTGTTCAAGGACCCTGCTGCGTTTGCGGGCGTTGTGCACCATGCTGGCTCGCAATCGCACGATTCCGGGTTTAGTTTGGTCCACTTTGGTGCTGCGTTGACGGTGGGCATCGCCTTGATCACGCAAATGGGCGAGCAGGCCGACTATCTGCGTTTCATGCCGGCCTTGCCTGACAAGGCCAGCCCGGCCGACAAGCGCCGCTGGTGGGCCGCCGTGCTGATAGGCGGGCCGGGCTGGGTGCTGCTGGGTGTGGCCAAGATGCTGGGCGGCGCGCTCTTGGCCTGGTTGGCGCTGCAGCATATGGTGCCGCCCGAGCGCGCGGTCGACCCGAACCAGATGTATCTGGCGGCCTATGAATATGTGTTCCCGCGCTACGGCTGGGCGGTCGCGGCCACAGCGCTGTTCGTCGTGATCTCGCAGCTGAAGATCAATGTCACCAATGCCTATGCCGGCTCGCTCGCCTGGAGTAACTTTTTTTCCCGACTGACCCACAGCCACCCCGGCCGCGTCGTCTGGGTGGTGTTCAACACCTTGATCGCCTTCATGCTGATGGAGATGAATGTGTTCGAGGCCTTGGGCCAGGTGCTGGGTCTGTATGCCAATGTGGCGATTGCCTGGATCATGGCCGTGGTGGCCGATCTGGTGATCAACAAGCCGCTGGGCCTGTCGCCGCCCGGCATCGAGTTCAAGCGCGCTCATTTGTACGACATCAACCCGGTCGGCGTCGGCGCGATGGCGCTGGCTTCGCTGCTCTCGATGGGTGCGCATCTGGGCCTGATGGGCGAGCTGGCGCAGGCCTTCTCGGCCGTCATCGCGATGGCCACCGCCTTTGTCAGCGCGCCCTTGATTGCCTGGGCCACCGGGGGCCGCTATTACCTGGCGCGCCGGCCTGATCATCAAGAGCAGGGCAAATACGGGCGCCTGGAAACCCGCTGCTGCGTGATTTGTGAACGCGAGTATGAAGGCCCGGACATGGCGCATTGCCCCGCCTACCAGGGCCCGATCTGCTCACTCTGCTGCACGCTGGACGCGCGCTGCGGTGACCTCTGCAAGCCGCAGGCCAAGCTCTCGGCGCAATGGCGGGCGGCGCTACACAAGATCTTGCCGCGCAAGACCTGGCCCTGGCTGGACACGGGCCTGGGCCACTTTCTGCTCTTGATGGCGGTGCTGATGCCGCTGCTGGCCGCGCTGTTCGGCCTGCTCTATCACCAGGAGCTGCGAGGCTTGATGGATGCCGCGCCTGAAGCCGCGCAAAGCCTGCGCAATGGCTTTGTGAAAGCCTATCTGCTGCTTGGCCTTGGCGTCGGCATCGCGGCCTGGTGGCTGGTGCTGGC
>CAUPEV010000013.1:0-46424 GCA_963510335.1 uncultured Roseateles sp. | reverse complement strand
CGGTTCTGCACAGCCAGTTCGCCCCACCCTGACCATGTCCTGCCGCAAGATTGCGGAGCTGACCGGGAAGGATCACAAACATGTGATGGCCGACATCCGGCTGATGCTGAACGCACTTGGACTGACATCGGCCGAGTTTTCGGCACATCTCCCGGACACCTATGGCCGGCCGCAGCCAGTCTTCAATCTCCCGCACCGGGAAACCATGATCCTCCTGACCGGCTACTCGGTGCCAATGCGGGCCAAGGTGGTCGACCGCTGGAAGGAGCTGGAGGCAGGGTTCAGAACTTGTTCCTTGTGACACCAGGGCGAACAGGGCGCATAGGTAGGCTCACAAGTTACTTGACAGCAGTTGCGACACCAGTTCACAATGAAGGCCTACCTTTTGACACCAACCGCACATCATGGCCCGCATTGCTTACTACCGAGTCTCCACCCGTGACCAGACCATCGAATCCCAACGGAGCGCCATTAGCGGCGGCCTAGGGTTCGACAAGGAGTTCAAGGACGAGGGGGTCAGCGGTGCCGTCCTGGCTGCGGCCCGTCCTGGCTTCAGTGACCTCCTGGCCTATATCCGGGAAGGTGACACCCTGTTCGTGTATGCCGTTGACCGGCTGGGGCGTGATGCCCTGGACGTCCAGGCCACTGTCCGCTCCCTCATCGACCGTGGGGTCTCCGTCCATGTCCACGGGCTGGGCCTGATTGCCAAGGGTGTCGGGGAATTGATCCTGGCAGTTCTGGCCCAGGTTGCCAGCATGGAGCGGGACAGGATCACGGAGCGCACTGCAGCGGGCAGAGCCACAGCCAAGGCGGCCCTGGAGGCCACCGGCAAGACCCACAAGGGCAAGGCCAGCATGGGCCGCCCCTTTGAGGCAGACCCTGCCCAAGTGGCAGAGTGGAGGAGGGCGCAAGGGGCCAGCATGAGCCAGACAGCGGCCCAGTTCGGCCTGTCCCTGTCCACCGTCAAGCGGTACTGCTCGGCCCAAGGTCAGCAGGAAGGCTGAAGGCATCCGCCTACGCGCACCTGTTTTTTCTGACCACCACCAACGCCGCCATCACCATGTCCAGCCTGGAACTGGTGGACTTCATCAACGCCAGCCGCCTGCCGGGTGAAGCCAAGCTGGAACATTACGACTTGCTGAAGAAGGTGCCCCAGGTGCTGGGCACAGACGCAGGGAAATTTTCCGGCGTCTACAAGGGAGGCAACGGACAGCAAAACCCTTGCTACTACTTCCCGAAGCGTGAGGCATGCCTGATGGCGATGTCCTACAGCTATGAGTTGCAGGCCAAGATCTACGACAAGATGACCGAGCTGGAAGCCCAGGTCGCCAAGCCGGCTGCCCGGTTTACTTGACCCTCTAAAGTGGGCGAAGTGTGGGCCGAGGGACGCGGGTATGGGGGCAAAAGATGCAAAAAGTCATTCGCATCGGGTGCGGTCGGGCAGCAAGGGATACTTCTCGCCTCTTAACTAACTGCCTCGTTCGATGAGTACTCGTAACCCAATCCCGGTCGCCATTTTGGTGGCAGCCGCTGTCGCCGGTTTCGTCGCTTTTGCGGCGCATACGGGGCCGGAAATAAAAGACTCCGTGACAAACGAGGAGTTCATATCCCAAGTCCGTGCATGGCGGGACAAGGAGATGGCAGGCGACCATGCTCCAGCGCCAGAGGGTACGTCCCCTCGTCCCGCAAGTACACAAAAGTAGTAGCCATCGACTGATTCGATAGGCCGTCAGCGTGGGGGAAGTGCGTGGGGGAAATAGAAAAAGCCCTGAAGCGCTAAGTCGTTGATTTGACTAGCATTTCAGGGCTTCTAATCCACTGGCGGAGAGGGCGGGATTCGAACCCGCGGTGGGGATAAACCCACACACGCTTTCCAGGCGTGCGACTTAAACCGCTCATCCACCTCTCCGAAGCCCTCCATCATAGCGTACTTTTTCATGTCTTCTGAGCGACCTCGTGGTTGATGTTGATTCGCGGCTTGTCTTTGCAGCTTTTTGAGCAGTTGGGCCTATCCAAGCATGGCGCTAGAGCGCTGCTTCAGAACCCCGCAAATGATTCGGATTTGGGGCGCTCGGCGGTGGAGGCTGAGTGCCTGTATCCAAAGGGTGGCGTGGGAGGATGGCGCCACGGGCCGCAATATGCCGCGCGTCCCAGTTCGCGCTGGATATCAAAAACCGACTGCGCGATCGCAGCGCTGGCCGCGCATGCCAGGGCGAGCATCAATAAATAAAATGATTCACGGCTTACTGTTCAAACGACTGAAACGCCCCAAATCAAGTTTGCGGCAATCGCAATAGTCATTTGCATGTCACTCCCTTGGGCTCATGATGTCGGGTGGTACCAAGGTGGTGGTGAGCCACCTTTATATAGTTTTTTTTACTTGGCTATGGTTCTTGTGACTTGAGGCTCTACACTTCGCGCCTTTCTTTTTTCTCTGTCCCAGCCCTGGAGGCTCACGATGCTTCGTTTTCGTTTCCCCATCGTCATCATCGACGAGGACTATCGCTCCGAAAACACTTCGGGTTTGGGTATTCGCGCACTTGCCGATGCGATTCAGAAGGAGGGCTTCGAGGTCCTCGGGGCCACGAGCTATGGTGACCTGAGTCAGTTCGCTCAGCAGCAAAGCCGTGCGAGCGCCTTCATCTTGTCCATCGACGATGAGGAGTTCACCCCCGGCCCGGAGTTGGATCCTGCGGTCTTGTCGCTGCGCAAGTTCATTGAAGAAATCCGCTTCAAGAACGCTGACATCCCGATCTATATCTACGGCGAAACGCGTACCTCGCAGCATCTGCCCAATGACATTTTGCGTGAGCTGCATGGCTTCATTCATATGTTTGAGGACACGCCGGAGTTCGTGGCGCGCCACATCATCCGTGAAGCCAAGAGCTACCTTGATGGGCTGGCGCCGCCGTTCTTCAAGGCGCTGATGGACTATGCGCAAGATGGGTCTTACTCCTGGCATTGCCCTGGCCATGGTGGCGGGGTGGCGTTCTTGAAGAGTCCGGTCGGTCAAATGTTTCACCAGTTTTTTGGTGAGAACATGCTGCGTGCCGACGTTTGCAATGCGGTTGAAGAGCTGGGGCAGTTGCTTGACCACACGGGCCCGGTGGCAGCTTCAGAGAAGAATGCGGCGCGCATCTTCAATGCGGATCATTGCTTCTTTGTGACCAACGGCACCTCGACGTCCAACAAGATGGTTTGGCATCACACCGTGGCGCCGGGTGATGTGGTGGTGGTGGATCGCAACTGCCACAAGAGTATCTTGCACGCCATCATCATGACTGGCGCAGTGCCGGTGTTCATGACGCCTACGCGCAATCACTACGGCATCATTGGCCCCATCCCCGAGAGTGAGTTCTCGCCGGAAGCGATCCGCAAAAAGATTGCCAAGAATCCTTTGCTCAAGGGTGTTGACGTCAAAGCGGTCAAGCCGCGCATCATGACCTTGACGCAGTCAACCTATGACGGCGTGCTCTACAACACCGAAACGATCAAGAAGAAGCTCGACGGCTGGATCGACACGCTGCACTTTGATGAGGCCTGGCTGCCGCACGCTGCTTTCCACAGTTTCTATGGTTCCTACCATGCCATGGGCAAGAATCGACCGCGCCCGAAGACGGCCATGGTTTACGCCACGCAGTCAACCCACAAATTGCTGGCGGGTTTGAGTCAGGCTTCACAGGTTTTGGTGCAGGATTCGCAGGACGTCAAATTGGACAAACACTTGTTCAACGAGGCCTATCTGATGCATACCTCGACCAGTCCGCAATATTCGATCATTGCGAGCTGCGATGTGGCGGCTGCCATGATGGAGCCACCGGGCGGCACCGCATTGGTTGAGGAGAGTATTTCCGAGGCGTTGGACTTCCGTCGCGCGATGCGCAAGGTGGACGAGGAGTACGGCAAAGACTGGTGGTTCAAAGTCTGGGGTCCGGACAAGTTGACCGAAGAGGGCTTTGGAAAGCCTGCCGACTGGATGCTCAAGGCCAACGAGAAGTGGCACGGCTTTGGCAAGATTGCGGCCGGATTCAATATGCTGGACCCGATCAAGTCCACCATCATCACGCCCGGCATGGACATGAGCGGCAAGTTTGCCGATGCCGGCATTCCTGCCTCCATCGTGACCAAGTTCTTGGCCGAGCATGGTGTGGTGGTGGAGAAAACGGGTCTGTACTCGTTCTTCATCTTGTTCACCATCGGCATCACCAAGGGGCGCTGGAATACGCTTTTGACTGCCTTGCAGCAGTTCAAGGACGACTACGACAGGAATGCGCCTATCTGGCGCATCCTGCCTGAGTTCGCCGCGGCATATCCGCGCTACGAGCGCTTGGGCTTGCGTGACTTGTGTCAGAACATCCATGAGATGTATGCCAAGGGTGATATTGCGCGCTTGACCACCGAGGTGTATTTGTCTGATCTGCAGCCGGCCATGAAGCCCAGCGACGCCTATTCGCATATCGCGCATCGGCGCACCGAGCGCGTCCCTATCGATGATCTAGAAGGGCGCGTCACAACGGTATTGTTGACGCCTTACCCGCCTGGTATTCCCTTGTTGATTCCGGGTGAGCGCTTCAATAAGAAGATCGTCGATTATTTGAAGTTCACGCGCGATTTCAATGCCAAATTCCCTGGTTTCTCTACTGATGTGCACGGTCTGGTGGAGGTGAAAGGCGAGGACGGGCGATCCACTTATTTTGTCGACTGTGTGCAGGCCGATCTATAAAGTAGTTTCAGATAAAAAAAAGGGACCCAAGGGTCCCGTTTTTTATGGATTGAGAGGATCAATCGATCAATCTTCGTCCGTCAAGGCGACTTGGCTGTAGCCGCCGTCCACATAGGTGATCTCGGCGCTGATGCCGGCCGACAGATCGGACAGCAAGAAAGCGGCGACATTGCCAACGTCTTCAATCGTGATGTTGCGGCGAATGGGCGTGTTGGCGGCGAATTGGGTCAGCAGTTTGCCGAAGTCCTTGATGCCCGAAGCCGCCAAAGTTTTGATAGGCCCGGCCGAGAGGCCGTTGACTCGAATGCCGCGCTTGCCCATTGACTGAGCCAAATAGCGCACACTGGCTTCCAGGGAGGCTTTGGCCAAACCCATGGTGTTGTAGTTCGGCACATAGCGTGCTGCGCCCAAATAGGACAGGGTCAGCAGCGCCGCACCGCTACGCAAACGAGGCGCAGCCAATTTGGCCATGGCGGGGAAGCTGTAGGCGGAGATGTCGTGTGCAATGCGGAAGTTCTCGCGCGTCAAGCCGTCCAGAAAATCGCCGGCAATGGCATCTCTGGGGGCGAAACCGATAGAGTGCACAAAGCCGTCAAATTCGGGCCATGCGGCGCCCAAATCGGCAAACAGGGCTTCCATCTGTGCGTCGTCGGATACGTCGCAGTCAAAAATCAGCTTGGAGTCAAACTCGGCGGCAAATTCGGTAATCCGATCCTTGAAGCGTGCGCCTTGATAGCTGAAAGCCAGCTCGGCACCTTCGCGATGGCAAGCCTTTGCAATGCCGTAAGCGATGGATCGGTTGGACAGTAGGCCCGTGATCAGCAATCGCTTGCCTGCCAGAAATCCCATAGTGGCTCCTTTGATTTGAAACAATCGATGATTTTCGCATGGCCCAGCGTATTAGCAAGCGCGCTGCTTGTCTGGCGTCTGCATACATAGTACAATCCCGGCTTCGCTGAGCTAGCTCAGTGAGTCGCTTGAGACTTTGCAGTAGTCTATTGCAGTGCTTGAGTTGGGGCGGGTCAATCTTCTGTTTGAAGCGGGCCCAGCAAAAGAGTGGAATCTTGAGTGGGGAAGTTGGGCGGATTCATCCAGCCCATTTTTTTTGCTTGAACGTTCTGTTGCTTAAAATTTGAATCCTTACGCATCTGCTCCAGATACAAGAAAATATACCGCGCATGAATTGGCAAGAGGCTGTTGAAAAAACGGTAACCGGATTGGGTTACGACTTGGTGGATTGCGAGCGCACTCCAGCCGGTTTGGTGCGCGTGTACATTGATAAATTGCCTGAGCTGGCCTTGGCCGGTGGGTTGATTGATGTTGATGACTGTGAGCGCGTGACGCGGCAGTTGCAGTATTTGCTTGAGGTTGAGGCCTGCCCTTACGAGCGCCTTGAGGTGTCTTCTCCCGGTTTGGATCGCCCTTTGAAGAAGCCCGCCGACTACGCGCGCTTTGTGGGTGAAGAAATCGAGATTACCTTGCGCATGCCTTTCCAGGGGCGCAAGAAATATCAAGGCGTTCTGACTGCTCTGCCCGCAGCTGAGGTTGCCAAGGTTGACGGGGCTGTCAGTGATGGCGCCGCAGAGGCGCTGACAAGCGATGCTTGGCGCATAGTTTTTAATGATGGCAAGGCCGATCAGGCCTTGGATTTCACTCTTGAAGAGCTGCGCGAGGCCCGTTTGGTGCCGGTGGTGAGCTTCAAGGGTCGCGGCGTGAAGCCCGAGCCGGCCAAGAAGCCCAAGCGGGCCAAAGCCGAGAGCAAAGATGACAAAGTAGACGGAGGTCCTGATCAATGAACCGCGAACTGTTGATGTTGGTGGACGCGATTTCTCGCGAGAAAAGCGTCGAGCTCGACGTCGTGTTTGGTGCTGTTGAAGCAGCGTTGGCTTCGGCCACCAAGAAGCTGTGTGGCGGCGAGGCTGATATTCGCGTGTCGGTAGACCGCGAGTCAGGTGCGTACGAGACCTTCCGCCGCTGGCATGTCGTGCCCAACGAGGCTGGGCTGCAAAATCCGGATGCAGAGATTTTGCTGTTCGAAGCGCAAGAACAAATTGCTGACATCGAAGTGGAAGACCACATCGAAGAGCCGATTGACTCGGTGCCTATCGGTCGCATCGGGGCGCAAGCTGCCAAGCAGGTGATTCTGCAGAAGATTCGTGACGCCGAGCGTGAGCAGTTGCTGAATGACTTCCTGGCTCGTGGCGAGCAGATTTTTGTTGGCACCGTAAAGCGCTTGGACAAGGGTGACATCATTGCAGAGTCCGGCCGTATTGAAGGCCGCTTGAAGCGCAGCGAGATGATCCCAAAGGAAAATCTGCGCACCGGCGACCGGGTCCGTGCAGTGATCTTGGGTATCGATCCAACCCAGCGTGGCCCGCAAATCATGTTGTCGCGCAATGCGCCGTCCTTCATGACCGAGTTGTTCTCGCAGGAAGTGCCCGAGATCGAGCAGGGCCTGTTGGAAATCAAGAGCTGCGCTCGTGACGCCGGTTCGCGCGCCAAGTTGGCTGTGCTTTCGCATGACAAGCGGGTTGACCCGATTGGCACCTGCGTCGGCGTGCGTGGCTCGCGCGTCAACGGCGTGACGAACGAGTTGGCCGGCGAGCGGGTCGACATCGTGCTGTGGTCTGAAGATCCGGCTCAGTTCGTCATCGGCGCTTTGGCGCCGGCCAATGTGCAGTCCATCGTGGTGGACGAAGAACGTCATGCCATGGACGTGGTGGTGGACGAGGAAAACCTCGCCATTGCTATCGGCCGTGGCGGCCAGAACGTGCGACTCGCTTCCGAGTTGACCGGCTGGCGCATCAACATCATGTCGGCCGAGGAATCGGCCGTGAAGCATGAGCAGGAATCAGAATCGGTGCGCAAGCTCTTCATCGAGAAACTCGATGTGGATGCGGAAGTCGCCGATATCTTGATCGCCGAGGGTTTTACCAGCCTGGAAGAAGTGGCCTACGTGCCTATGCAGGAAATGCTGGAAGTTGAGGCCTTCGACGAGGACACGGTCAACGAATTGCGCACCCGAGCCAAGGATGCCTTGTTGACCATGGAGATTGCCCGTGAAGAGAAGGTCGAGGACGTGTCCCAAGACCTGCGTGACCTGGAGGGCATGACGCCTGAACTGGTTGCAAAACTCTCCGCTGGCGACATTCATACCCGCGACGATCTGGCTGATTTGGCCGTCGACGAACTCGTTGAACTCGCTGGCATGGATGAGGGCCTGGCCCGCACCATGATCATGAAGGCTCGCGAGCATTGGTTCACGGCCTAAGCCCTGGTGGCTTTAGCTCGACCCATTACTCGCCCAGCACCGAACGCATAAGTTAAGGATTTAACAATGGCTGTGACCACCGTCGCCCAGTTTGCCGCAGAGCTACAAAAGCCTGCGGACACACTGCTTGAGCAGCTCCACGCTGCGGGCGTCAAGATGGCGTCTACCGAAGACGTATTGAACGAAGCCGACAAAGAACGTCTGCTCGACCACCTGCGTACCTCGCACGGTACCGGCGGCGCCGATCGCAAGAAGATCACCCTGACGCGCAAGACCACCAGCGAGATCAAGCAGGCGGATGCCAGCGGCAAGTCGCGTGTGATTCCTGTCGAGACCCGCAAGAAGCGAACCTTTGTCAAGCTTGACGGTACGTCAGGCGTGGAAGACGCCACTGTTGCTGCGGCCGAAGACGCCGAACTGCACAGGCGTGAAGAAGAAGCGCAAGCTCAGGCTGCATCCTTGCGCAAGCAAGAAGAAGAATTGGCATCTCGCGTACGTGAGCGGGAAGAGGCCGATCGCCTGGCTCGCGAGGCCGAAGATTTGCGTCGCAAAGAGAAGGCCGCAGCCGAGGCTCGCGCCGCTGAAGAGGCCGCTGTTCGCGCCGCGGCCGAAGCCGCCGCAGCAAAGGCGGCAGCCAAGGCTCCTAAGGCGCCACGCCCGACCGCTGAGTCTGTGGCCAAGGAAGCCGCTGCGATCAATAAGGCAGCGGCTGCGGCTCGCTCTGCGCCTGTTGCCGCGCCGGCGCCTGTCGCTACGCCGGTTCCTGTAGCGCCTATGGCTGAAACCGTGCCCGCTGTAGCTGAAGCGACCGCTGCACCTGCAGTGGTTGCCAAGGGTGTTGTCGCTGCGGCAGCGCCTGCGACTGCCGCACCGGCTGAACAAGCCAAGCCCGCCCTGCGGGTGGTGAAGGCGGTTGATGTCGTGGTTGAAGAAAAGCAAAAGCAGATTGACTTGGCACGTCGCCGTCAAGCTGCAGAAGCCGAAGCGGCTGCCATTCGCGCGATGATGAATGCCCCTAAAAAGGTCATGATCGCGAAGAAGGAAGAGCCCAAGCCAGTTGAGCCGCCCAAGGATGCGATCAAAGGGACCATCCACAAGAAGCCGGTTGTTCCCGGAGCGCCGGTGGCGCCTGGAGCTGCCAAGCCGGGCGACAAGAAGTCAGTCAAATCGGAGAAATTGTCTTCGACTTGGTCAGATGACAAGAAGCGCGGCGGCGTCAAGCCTGCTGGCCCAGCTGCGCCCGGTGGCGCGCGTCCGGCCGCAGGTGCATGGCGTGCGCCTAGCCGTGGTGGTGCAGGTGGCCGTCGTGGCGCGCCTGACCGCAATGCGGATCGTCGCGGTGGACCATCTACTTTTGTTGCGCCGGTCGAAATGCAAGTGCAGGAAGTGCACATCCCCGAGACCATCTCGGTGGCCGATCTGGCGCACAAGATGTCCATCAAGGCCTCTGAAGTCATCAAGCATTTGATGAAGCTCGGCCAGATGTGCACGATCAACCAGCAGTTGGACCAAGAAACGGCCATGATTTTGGTCGAGGAAATGGGCCACAAGGCTTTTGCAGCCAAGCTCGATGATCCTGATGCCTTCCTGGAAGAAGAGGGCACTACCTCCGAGCAAGCGCATGAGTCAACGACTCGCGCGCCGGTGGTCACCGTCATGGGTCACGTTGACCACGGCAAGACCTCGCTGCTGGACTACATCCGCCGTGCCCGCGTTGCTGCAGGCGAAGCCGGTGGCATTACGCAGCATATCGGCGCTTATCACGTCGAGACGCCGCGCGGCATGATCACCTTCCTGGACACCCCGGGTCACGCGGCGTTTACCGCCATGCGTGCACGTGGCGCTACGGCGACCGACATCGTCATCCTGGTGGTGGCGGCGGACGACGGCGTGATGCCCCAGACCAAGGAAGCGATTCACCACGCCAAGGCGGCCGGTGTGCCGCTGGTTGTGGCGATGAACAAGATCGACAAGCAGGGCGCCAATTTGGAACGCCTGAAGGGCGAGTTGGTTGCCGAAGGCGTTGTGCCCGAGGAATTTGGTGGCGAAACCCCATTTGTGGGTGTCTCCGCCAAGACCGGCGAAGGCATTGACAGCTTGCTGGAGCAAGTCTTGCTGCAGGCTGAAGTGCTCGAATTGAAGGCGCCAGTCGCATCGATGGCCAAGGGCCTGGTGATTGAAGCCCGTCTGGACAAGGGCCGCGGTCCGGTTGCCACGATTCTGGTTCAGTCCGGCACGCTCAAGCGCGGCGACGTGGTGTTGGCGGGTTCGACCTATGGCCGCGTGCGAGCCATGCTGGACGAAGACGGTAAGGCTTGTGCCGAAGCCGGTCCTTCGATCCCGGTCGAGATTCAAGGTCTGACCGAAGTGCCACGTGCCGGTGATGAGTTCATGGTCCTGAGCGACGAGCGTCGGGCACGTGAAATCGCCACCTTCCGTTCGGGCAAGTACCGTGATGTGAAGTTGTCGCGTCAGCAGGCTTCCAAGCTGGAGAACATGTTCGAGAACATGGGCGCCGGCGATGTGCAGACCTTGGGCATCATCATCAAGAGCGATGTGCAGGGTTCGCAAGAAGCGCTGGCTTCGTCGCTGCTCAAGCTGTCTACGCCTGAAGTCAAGGTGCAGATCGTGCACGCGGCGGTGGGCGGTATCAGCGAGTCGGACGTCAACTTGGCGATCGCCTCCAAGGCCGTCATCATCGGCTTCAATGTGCGCGCCGATGCCGGCGCCCGCAAGCTGGCCGAAGGCAATGCGGTTGATCTGCGCTACTACAACATCATTTACGACGCCGTCGATGAAGTGAAGGCAGCGATGACCGGCATGTTGGCTCCCGAGCAGCGTGAGGAAGTCATCGGTATGGCCGAGATTCGCACGGTCTTCGTGGCGACCAAGATCGGCACCATTGCCGGTTGTATGGTCACCTCGGGTGTGGTCAACCGCTCGGCTCGCTTCCGCTTGCTGCGTGACAACGTCGTGATCTACACCGGTGATATCGATACGCTCAAGCGCATGAAGGACGATGTGCGCGAAGTCCGCGAAGGCTTCGAGTGCGGTATCAAGCTGAAGAACTACAGCGACATCGCCGAGGGCGATCAGCTGGAATTCTTCGAGGTCAAGGAAGTGGCCCGAACGCTCTAAGGCGGATTTGCCCTCTCCCAGAGCAAACCCCGCCCTCCAAAGAGTGGCGGGGTTTGTTTTTAATGGGTGGTGCAATAGGTTCAATGAGCAGCAGGCAAGGAGTTCAGCATGCGACATAAACGAGTTATCCCGAATCGGTCTTTCCGTGTGGCGGACCAGATTCAGCGCGATCTGGCAGAGTTGATTCGTGAGTTGAAAGACCCGCGCATCGGCATGGCCACGGTCAACGCTGTGGAGGTGACGCCCGACTATGCGCACGCCAAGGTGTTTTTCTCGGTCTTGGTCGGTGACCCGGTCGAGACCGGCGAGGCGCTCAACGAGGCGGCAGGTTTCCTGCGTAACGGCTTGTTTAAACGGCTGCAAATTCACACCGTGCCGAGCTTGCATTTCCATTACGACCGCACGATCGAGCGCGCGGCCGAGCTGAGCGCCTTGATAAACAAGGCTAATGCGACGCGCGCCTTGGATGACGAGGCCGCGCCAGCTGACTCTGCCGAAGCAGCAACTGATTTGCCACCGGCCAAGACCGAGTCGAGCGAATAAGAATTCTTTTGGTGACGAATAGCCCACCCCAGCGAGTCAAGACACCGCGCCGCGCCGTGCACGGTGTGTTGCTCTTGGACAAGCCGCTGGGTCTGTCCAGCAACGATGCCCTGCAAAAAGCCAAATGCCTGCTGCGGGCGGAAAAGGCCGGCCATACCGGCACGCTGGACCCCTTGGCCACCGGTTTGCTGCCGCTGTGCTTCGGTGCGGGTACCAAATTCAGCCAGGTCAGCCTAGATGCCGACAAGGCCTATGAGGCCACGCTTTTTCTAGGCTTGACCACGACAACCGGTGACGCCGAAGGCGAAGTGCTGGACCGCAGCGAGGCGGCCGCACGCGCCGTGACGCGCGAACAAATCGAAGCGGCTTGCGCGCAATTCACCGGTGCGATCGATCAGGTCCCGCCGATGTATTCGGCGCTCAAGCATGAAGGCCGGCCGCTGTACGACTACGCGCGGGCCGGCATCGTGATCGAGCGCCCATCTCGCCGGGTGACAATTCATTCGATTGACATTGTTAACTGGCAAGCTGAGCAGTTGACGCTGTCCGTGCGTTGCAGCAAGGGCACATACATCCGCACGCTGGCCGAAGATATTGGCCGTGTGTTGGGCTGTGGCGCCTCGCTGAGCGCGCTGCGCAGGACCGGATCTGGCCCGCTCAATGTGGCTCAGGCGATCAGCCTGGATGCGTTGGCGGCTTTGACCGAGATCGAGCGGGAGGCTTTGTTGCGCCCGCCGGACTCATTGTTGGCGGACTGGCCAGAGTTGCGTTTGGACAGCGCAGAAGCGGCCCGTTTCTTGACCGGTTTGCGGCGCCGCCTGAACGCAGACCAAGGCGCTGAAGATGTGGCGCATGTACGGGTCTACGGACCTGAACCAAAAGCCTTCTTAGGCAGCGCCCACATCACAGCCGGTGAATTGATCGCCGACCGATTGTTGAGTCCCCAAGAGGTCGAAAGCCTCCTGACGAGTACCAGTAGCAGATTTTTAGAAAGTGTCGTATGAGTAAGCAAATCCGAAATATCGCCATCATCGCCCACGTTGACCATGGCAAAACCACCATGGTTGACCAATTGCTGCGTCAAAGCGGCACCTTTGCCGAGCACGAAAAAGTCGTAGACACGGTGATGGACAACAACGCCATCGAGCGCGAGCGCGGCATCACGATTCTGGCCAAGAACTGTGCCGTCAGCTGGGAAGGTACCCACATCAATATCGTTGACACCCCCGGTCACGCGGACTTCGGTGGTGAAGTCGAGCGCGCCTTGTCGATGGTGGACGGTGTGGTGCTGTTGATCGATGCGCAAGAAGGCCCTATGCCTCAGACCCGCTTCGTGACCAAGAAGGCCTTGGCCTTGGGTCTGAAGCCAATCGTTGTGGTCAACAAGGTGGACAAGCCAGGTGCCAAGCCTGATGCCGTGATCAACGCCGCTTTCGACTTGTTCGACAAGCTCGGCGCGACCGATGAGCAGTTGGACTTCCCCGTGGTCTATGCCTCGGGTATCAACGGCTGGACCTCCTTGGAAGAAGGCACACCGGGCGAGCAGTGGGGCCCCGATATGTCGGCCCTGTTCAACACCGTCTTGCGCCACGTGCCGCCTCAGCAAGGTGACCCAGAAGCACCGCTGCAATTGCAAATTTCGGCTCTGGACTACTCGACCTTTGTCGGCCGCATCGGCGTCGGCCGTATCGGCCAAGGCACGCTCAAGCCCGGCATGGACGTGATGGTCATGGAAGGCCCGGACGGCAAGGCCAGCAAGGGTCGTGTCAACAATGTGCTGACTTTCCAAGGTCTGGACCGCGTGCAAGTGACCGAAGCCGGCCCTGGCGACATCGTGTTGATCAACGGTCTGGACGAGATCGGTATCGGCGTGACGGTGACCAGCGCGACCAACCCGGCTCCGCTGCCGATGTTGAAGGTTGACGAGCCGACTCTGACGATGAACTTCTGCGTCAACACCAGCCCCTTGGCCGGTCGTGAAGGCAAGTTCGTGACCAGCCGTCAGATCTGGGACCGTCTGCAAAAAGAACTGCAAAGCAATGTGGCGCTGCGCGTTTCTGAAACCGACGAAGACGGCATCTTTGAAGTGATGGGCCGCGGTGAATTGCACCTGACCATTCTCTTGGAAAACATGCGCCGTGAAGGTTACGAGCTGGCCGTCAGCAAGCCGCGCGTCGTGTTCCATGATGTGGCCGGCGTCAAGCATGAGCCTATCGAGCTGGTGACCGCCGACGTTGAAGAAGCGCATCAGGGCGGCGTCATGCAAGCCTTGGGCGAGCGCAAGGGCGAGCTGGTCAATATGGAGCCGGACGGCCGTGGCCGCGTGCGCTTGGAATACCGCATTCCAGCGCGTGGCCTGATTGGTTTCGCCAATGAGTTCATGAACTTGACCCGTGGTTCGGGCTTGATCAGCAATATCTTCGACGGTTACGAAGCTCACAAGGGCGAGATCGCCGGCCGCAAGAACGGCGTGCTGATCTCGATGGACGCGGGTGAAATCTTCACCTACGCCCTGGGCAAGCTGGACGACCGCGGCCGCATGTTCGTGAAGCCTAACGATCCCGTCTATGAAGGCATGATCGTAGGCATCCACAGCCGTGAAAACGATCTGGTCGTCAACGCCACTCGCACCAAGCAGCTGACCAACTTCCGCGTCAGCGGCAAGGAAGACGCGATCAAGATCACGCCTCCGATCGACCTGACGCTGGAGTACGGTGTCGAGTTCGTTGAGGATGACGAGCTGGTCGAAATCACGCCAAAGAGCGTGCGTCTGCGCAAGCGCTTCTTGACCGAGAACGAGCGCAAGCGCAATTCGCGTTGATAGAAAGACAGCGCTGGGATGAATGTCCTCCCAGGCGCTGAGCTATGAGTCACCGTCGCGCCGTCTTCCTGATGTTGCTGGTTACCCTGCTGTGGAGCACAGCCGGGGTAGTCACGCGGCATCTGGAGGCGGCGCGCGGCTTTGAGCTCACGTTTTGGCGCAGCGGATTCAATGCGATCGCTTTGCTGATTGGCTTGCGCTGGCTGCGCGGGCCGGCTTTCTGGGCGCAGCTGGGCGCGGCACCGCGCTTGGTGTGGTTGTCCGGTCTGTGTTGGTCGGTGATGTTCACTGCCTTCATGGTGGCATTGAGCCTGACCAGTGTTGCCAATGTATTGGTGACAATGGCTTTAGGCCCCCTGTTGACCGCCTTGCTATCGCGCTTGGTGCTCCATCAGCAGATAGCTGCGCGAACATGGTGGGCGATTGGGCTGGCCAGCGCCGGCATCGCTTGGATGTTCGGCCATGAGATCGGGCAGACCGGCGCCAAAGCTTCCGAGGCCAGCGGCCAGGGTGTGCTTGGCATGCTGGTGGCACTGGGCGTGCCGCTTGCGGCAGCGGTGAACTGGTGCGTGCTGCAATATGTTGGCCATGGTCGAGAAACTTCAGCTCTATCACCCTGCGCAGCGGATGGCGCGACGAGTGACCATGGCGTGCCCCATGATGCAGCCAATGACATGCCACTGGCCGTTTTGTTTGGCGCAGTGATTTCAGCGCTCACCATGCTGCCCTTGGCTTGGCCGCTGCAGGCCAGCCCGCATGACCTGACCCTCTTGGCCGGCTTGGGTGTATTCCAGCTCGCCATTCCTTGCTTGTTGGCGGTTCGTTTGAGCCGGATTCTCAGCGGGCCTGAGCTGGCACTATTGGGTCAACTTGAGCTTGTGCTGGGCGTCTTGTGGGCTTGGATCTGGGCTGGTGAGCATCCATCTTCCGCCGCCCTCTTGGGTGGTGCTATGGTGCTGCTGGCCCTGCTTGCCAATGAGTTTTTCGCTTGGCGAAAGCCGCTTCAAAGCCTTGCCACGCAGACGAATACAAACGAGTTAACTCAACATTCCCGGAGAGAGGCATGACAACGCCCGCGCATTTCCCTGAACTTCATTCCGGCGGCCAGGTGCTGGCCGAGGTCAATGGCTGCCTGGGCCTGATTACCCTGAACCGCCCTGAAGCGCTGAACGCCTTGTCATTGGCGATGATTCGCGACCTCACGGTCTTGCTGCAGGCTTGGGCCAAAGCGCCCGGCATTGAGGCCGTGGTGATTTTTGGGGCGGGGCGGGCGGGTAAACCGGCAGCCTTCTGTGCTGGCGGTGATATCCGCTTCTTTCACAGGGCTGCATTGGCATCTGATTCCGCTTTGGATGATTTCTTCACCGAAGAATATGCACTCAACCATCTGATCCACAATTTCTCCAAGCCCTATATCGCCCTGATGGATGGGGTGGTGATGGGCGGCGGCATGGGCATCAGTCAAGGTGCAAAGTTACGTGTACTGACCGAGGGTTCCAAGCTGGCCATGCCTGAGACGCATATCGGGCTCTTTCCAGATGTCGGAGGAGGCTATTTCCTGAGTCAATGCCCCGGCCATGTTGGCGAATGGCTGGCACTGACTGGCCAAGCGATCGGTGCCGGCGACGCGATCGAGTTGGGCTTGGGTGATGTATTTATTCAAAGCGCCGCAATGCCAACCTTGATCGACGCCTTCAGGCAGGGCGAGCAAAGCAGTGCGGAACATGTGGTGGCGACGGTGATGGAGCATGTGGATCTGGCTCCTGCCGCCGACCCCAGGACCTTGCGCCTGCGTATCGACGAGCATTTTGGGCAAGCCGATGTCGCCGCCATCCTGCATTCGTTGGAATTGGCTGGCGATGACTGGGCACAGCAAACCTTGGCGACCCTGCGCAAGCGTTCGCCTTTGATGCTGGCCGTGACGCTGGAGCAATTGCGACGCGCGCGCAGCATGAGTTTGGCCGATGACCTGCGCATGGAACGCGACATCGTCCATCATTGTTTTCATCTGCGACCCGGCGCCAGCAGTGAAACCGTGGAAGGCATTCGAGCCTTGGTGATCGATAAAGACCACCAGCCCTGCTGGATTCCGCCGCGCATCGAAGACGTGAGTCGAGCGCAAGTATTGGCATTTTTTGAAAGCCCATGGGCGCCCTCGCAGCACCCCTTGCAAGCTCTGATTTAGCGCGAAAACAAGCTCCATAATCGCGACAAGGTCCTACCCGGATCTTGTCGCTTTTTTGTTTTGGAACCACCCTGACCAAGGACGCCCTGATGCCTACCGACATCGAAATTGCTCAAGCCGCAACGCTGCAAAAAATTCTGCCCTTGGCCAGTCGCCGGCTGGACATCCCCGAGGACGCGCTCAGCCCTTACGGTCATTTCAAAGCCAAGCTGAGTCTGGACGAAATCAAGCGCTTGAACGCTCGCAAGGACGGCCATTTGGTCTTGGTGACGGCTATTTCGCCAACCCCTCCGGGGGAAGGCAAGACCACCACAACGGTCGGCTTGGGTGATGGGCTCAACTTCATTGGCAAGCACGCGATGATTTGCCTGCGTGAACCCTCCTTGGGGCCTTGCTTTGGCATGAAGGGCGGCGCGGCAGGAGGCGGCCGCGCGCAGATCGTGCCGATGGAGGATATCAATCTGCACTTCACCGGCGACTTCCACGCCATTGGTCTGGCCAATAACCTGTTAGCTGCACTGATCGACAACCATATCCACCACGGCAATGCTTTGCACCTCGATGTGCGCCGCATCACATGGCGCCGCGTGATGGACATGAATGACCGAGCGCTGCGCGACATCAATGTAGGCTTGGGTGGTCCGGGCAACGGCTATCCCCGTCAAGACGGGTTCGATATTGTGGTTGCGTCCGAGGTGATGGCGATTGTCTGCTTGGCGACCTCGCTGGCCGACCTGAAACAGCGTCTGGGCAATATTGTGGTGGGCTACACCAGCCAAAAGCGGCCTGTCACCGCACGTGAGCTGAAGGCCGACGGGGCGATGGCTGCTTTGCTCAAGGATGCGCTGGCACCCAATCTGGTGCAGACCCTGGAGGGTAATTTGGCCTTTGTGCATGGCGGTCCCTTTGCCAATATTGCACATGGCTGCAACTCCTTGATCGCCACCCAGACGGCGCTGAAACTGGCCGACTATGTGGTCACTGAAGCTGGCTTTGGCGCCGATCTTGGCGCCGAGAAATTCATCGATATCAAGTGTCGAAAAGGCGGGCTTAGGCCCGCTTGCGCGGTCTTGGTGGCGACCGTCAGGGCGCTCAAATATCACGGCGGCACCGACCCCAAAAAGCCCGGCAGTGACAGCTTGGAGGCCTTGGAGAATGGGCTGGAGAATCTGCGTCGTCATGTCGAGAACATCCAGAGCCACTACGGTCTGCCGGTGATCGTATCGATCAATCGTTTTGACAACGATCAGTCGGACGAAATTGCCTTGATCGAGGGCTTTTGCGCCGAGCTCGGTGTGGCCTGTGTGCTGGCCACTCATTGGGCCGAAGGCGGTGCCGGCGCGGCAGACTTGGCCAGAGCCGTGGTCGAAGTCTGCGAACAGGGCGCGGCCCGGCCGGCCAGTCTCTATGCCGATGCGGACCCTCTCGCCGACAAGATTCGCGCCGTGGCGAGCAAGATATACAAAGCCGCCGAGGTGGTGTTTGAACCCAAGGCTTTGGCGCAGCTGCTGGAATGGCAAGCGGCAGGCTACGGGCATTTCCCGGTATGCATCGCCAAGACTCAGTATTCCTTCAGCGCTGACCCGATGCTGCGCGGCGCGCCAATAGGCCATAGCTTGCGCGTGCGTGAACTGCGCTTGAATGCCGGGGCGGAGTTCGTTGTGGCGATCTGCGGCGACATCATGACCATGCCCGGCCTGCCCAAGACCCCTTCGGCAGAGCGTATCGATGTGGATGATGCGGGGCGCATTTCCGGCTTGTTCTGAACACCCCCTTAAGTCCGCCTCCACGCGTCGCCCACCCCTCTGCGGGGAAGCAAGGCAACTTGCGGCGGGCCAGCGTTTCCCTCTGAGCCTGGGATAATCCAAGGGTGCAAGAAAAAATCAACAACCCTTGGCGGCTCTCGGTCGCCCCCATGCTCGATTGGACCGACAAACACTGTCGCTACTTTCATCGCCTGCTGACTCAAAAAACCCGGCTCTACACCGAGATGGTGACGACCGGTGCTCTGCTGCATGGCGATCAGCCTCGGCATCTGGACTTCAACGAGGAGGAGCATCCGGTCGCATTGCAGCTTGGCGGCTCCGAACCTGCCGACTTGGCCGCCTGCGCCAAGCTGGCTGAGCAATGGGGCTATGACGAAGTCAATCTGAACTGCGGCTGCCCCAGCGAGCGGGTGCAGCGCGGTGCTTTTGGCGCTTGCTTGATGGCCGAGCCGGCGCTGGTAGCGGACGGCATCAAGGCGATGCTGGACGCTGTCAGCATCCCGGTCACGATCAAGCACCGCATCGGCATTGACCGGCTGGAAAGCTATGAATTCGTGCGCGACTTTGTCGGCGCGATTTCAGCGGCGGGTTGCGAGGTCTTCATCGTCCATGCCCGCAATGCTTGGTTGCAAGGCATTTCACCGAAAGAGAACCGTGAGTTGCCACCGCTTCGCTATGAGTTGGTGCACCGGCTCAAGCGCGATTTTCCTGATCTGACCATCGTGCTCAATGGCGGCGTCAAGACCGACGACGAGATCGCTGCCCAGCTTGCCCATGTGGACGGCGTGATGGTCGGGCGCCAGGCCTATCACGAGCCCTGGCAGATGGCCGATTGGGACCGGCGCTTTTACGGTGTGGCCGGGCCAGCGCAAAGCCGCGAGCAGGTCGAAGCGGAGTGGCTGAAGTACCTGCAAGCACAGGTGGCCCAGGGTCGACCCTGGACCCAGGCGATGCGCCACGCGCTGGGCCTATGGAACGGTCAAGCCGGCTCGCGGCGCTGGCGCCAGATCTGGTCCGACCACCAATACAAGGCGATGGACGCGGTGGCTGTGGCCGTACTGGCGACGCAGTCTCGTACCGGCATTGCCGCCCATGTTGCTGAGCATCAGGCGCAGACGCTGGCTCTGCGTCAGGGCGCAGCCGTCTGAGTGACGATGGCGCTGTTTTTCCATTGCTTCGAGACTGCACTTGGCTGCTGCGGTATCGCTTGGAGCGAGCAGGGCGTCAAGGGCTCGCAATTGCCCGAGGAAAATGCCGGGCTGACTTGGGAGCGCATGCGAGCCAGGTTTCCCACTGCCCGCGAGGCCGCCCCTGATGCGATGGCGCAATTGGCCTTGAGTGCAATTCAGCGCCTGCTGGGCGGCGATGCGGCCGCCCATGAGGATTTGCAGTCCGTTCGCTTGGACGAGTGTGGGGTGGCCGAGTTCAATGTTCGCGTGCATGCGATCACCCGTCGCATAGCGCCGGGGCAGACCCTGACTTACGGCGAAATTGCCCGTATGCTGGGCCAGCCAGGAGCGGCACGTGCGGTCGGTCGGGCGCAAGGAAGTAACCCCTTTGCACCTATCGTTCCCTGCCATCGGGTCATGGGCGCCAAGGGCCAGAGCGGCGGCTTCTCTGCCTTCGGTGGCGCGCAGACCAAGCTGAAGTTATTGGCAATCGAAGCTGCGTCGGTAGGGCAGATGGCGGCCGAACAGCAGGCTTTGTTCTAGATCGCGCCGGCATGCGCCGAAAGGCCGGCTCTGGGCCTTAAAATCGGCCCTTGTTTCTCGCCAGGGCCCTCGCTCATGTCTTTCGCTACGCTGGGCCTGTCGCCCGCCCTTATCCGTGCTGTGCGCGAGCAGGGCTATCACGCCCCAACAGCCATTCAAACCGCCGCGATTCCGCATATTTTGCGCGGCACAGACGTTCTGGGTCTGGCGCAAACCGGCTCCGGCAAGACCGCCGCTTTTGCCTTGCCGCTCTTGCAAAACCTGATGCAGCAGCGCGGTGCCGGTGTTCGCCAAACCCGCGCCTTGGTGCTGGTGCCGACGCGGGAATTGGCCGCGCAGATTGGCGAGGCCTTGCAATCCCTGGCCCTTGATTTGCCGATGGCAATCAAGGTCGCTACCGTTTATGGCGGCGTCTCTATCAATCCGCAAATGATGGGCTTGCGCGGCGGCGCCGACATCGTGGTGGCAACGCCCGGACGTTTGCTCGATCTGCTGGACAACAATGCCTTGCGCTTGTCGGCCGTGACAACCCTGGTGCTGGATGAAGCTGATCGCTTGCTCGATATGGGCTTTGCGGATGAATTGCAGCGCGTTTTGGCCCTGTGCCCCAAGGGCCGACAGAATCTGTTTTTCTCGGCTACTTTTGCGCCGGCCGTGCAGGCCTTGGCAGATGGCCTGCTGAACCAGCCCGAGCGCATCGAGATCGCCTTCGAAGCCGAACGTGCGGCCGCGATTCACCAGCGCTCGATTCAGGTTGACGAAAGTCGCCGTACCCCCTTGCTGAGGCATTTGCTGGAGACGGAGGGCTGGACGCGGGTGCTGGTGTTCGTGGCCACCAAGTACGCGACCGAGCATGTTTCCGACAAGCTCTGGAAGCAAGGCATCAAGGCCGCAGCTTTGCATGGCGAGTTGAGCCAGGGCGGCCGCACCAAGGTGCTGGCGGCACTGAAGAACTCCGAGATTCAGGTGTTGGTGGCCACCGATGTGGCGGCGCGCGGCTTGGATATTCCTGATTTGCCGGTGGTCTTGAATTACGACCTGCCTCGCTCCGCTTCGGATTACACCCACCGCATTGGTCGCACCGGCCGCGCGGGTGAGAGTGGGGTGGCAGTTAGCTTTGTCAGCGGCCACAGCGCCAACGGCGAGGCGCATTTCCGCCTGATTGAAAAGCGCCAGGGTCAACGTGTGCCGCGCGAGCAGATTGCAGGCTTCGAGCCGACTGACTTGGCGAACGCGCCAGCGGCAACCGGCGGCGTCAAGGGCTTGCGCAAGAGCAAGAAGGACAAGCTGCGGGAGGCCGTTGCGGCCAGCGCTGCCAGCTTAGAAGGCTCAGCGGTAGCGTGACCACAACAAGCTGGCCGAAAATGGCTCGCTGACCGTCGCTGCGGTGTTGCCGGGGTCAAAGCCGCTGGGCAAATTGCGCAGATCAATCGACGTGCTGGCGCCAAGTGAGCTGTCGGCGGTGTTGGTGCCCAAGCTGGCGGCTGACACATAGCCATGCACCACCGTGCTGCCGGAGGTGGTCAACACGTCACCGGCCAAGACCGAACCGTAGACATGGTTTGAGGCCGATAAATTGATGTTGCCACCTCTGTAGCTGGTGCCCACCAGTCCGCCGGCTCCAAACGCGATATTGCCGGCCGCGACCGGTTGGAGTTTGCTGGTGTCGCCTGCTTTGCAGAAATTGGTCGGCACCAGCCTGGGGAAAGCGGTGTTTGTGCAGGTGTTGGCATAAGCGGCGTAATTGACGGCATAGGTGGCGTTGTTGCCGGCCGTATTGATGCTGCCGCTGGAGATCCAGGTGTTGTAGTAGGTGCCTGAGCCGGCCTCCACATCGCCTTCGAACCAGATCACGCCTGGCGCCATGGTTAGCCCGGCGACCGTCCATTTGCCCCCGGTATAGCTGAAGCAGCTGTTGTAGTCAGAGTAGCCGTTGCAGATTTTCGCGAGGCATGTCGACGCGCTATAGGCGTTGGTCGTGCACAGGTAGTCTCTTGTGCCGTCTACGCCGACCAGAAAGTAGGTTCCATTGGGAATCGTGCTGATGTTTTTGACGGTCACCTTGCTTGAATTTCCAACACGCTCGAACACATAGTTGGCCAAGGCCTTGTAGGGATAGGCATCAAATGTCGGCGCCGTCACCGTGCTGGTGCTCAGCGGCGTGATGTTGACAGTCAAGCCGGCTACACGGGTCATCTTGACCTGGGTATTCCAGTCCGGTGTGCTCAGGCTGCCGCCGTAGTGGCCGCTGCCAACGCTGCCGTTGGAAGCTTCTTGGTAATTGCCGGCGACCTGCGCATCGCCACTGATTCTCAAATTGGTGCCGACAACGTTGCCGCGCGTTTTCAATGTGCCTATGGTGGCGCTGCCGCTGGTCACGTTGCCGATTGCAGTGAGTGAGGTCACCGAGTTGCTGGACAAAGTGACGGCGCCATTGGCCGTCAAGTTCGCGACGCTGACGCCGCCGGACAAGCTGATGTCTTTCATCGACTGCACGCTGCTATACAGGGCACTGCCGGAGAGTGCAATCTTGCCTTCGGAAAACAAGACGTCAAAACCGACGGCGCCACCTAGCGTGATGTCGCCGGTGGCATAGAGATTGGAGATGCCGGTCAAGCTGCCGGAGCCGCTGACCGTTCCGTCCACGACCACGCGAGTCTTGTCATCGCCGAGCACATTGAGGTCACCGCCGAGTTGCAAATTGCCTTTGATGTTGACGGCCGGCAGTTTGCCAGTAGCGCCGGACGAGCCGCCATTGCCTTTGGCGCAAAACGTCGCCGCCAACAGTGAGTTGGCGCCGCCGCTGGTGCCGGTGATGTTGAAACCGACCCGCGTGCCGCCGCCGCAGTTTGTTGCGTCGGCCGCCAAGACATCGACGACGGTCGCGGTGATCCCACTCAGGGCGGTAAAGCTAACGACCTGATTCGGCGTCAATTTGGCGGCCTCGGCAGCGCCCAATTGGTATAGATGCTGGCGCACCGCTTCGGCGCCGCTCCAGGCTTTCAATTGCGCTTGCGTCAAGGCGTGCACGGTCACCGACTGCGATTGCAGGCCACGCACGTAATAAATCGCCCCGAAAACCATCGCCCCGAGGGACAAGCCGCTCAGCAGCATGAACAGCACCGAGGAGATGCCGCGTTGCCTGCGACCTGATGCAAATATTGGTGCAGTGAAGCGCATGATCAAGAACTGAGGTTGGCCAGGCAACTGGAGTAGGTGTTGCTGGCGCCAGTGACGCTGCCGCTGTAGCCGAGTCTGACCATGACCGACGCTGCAGGGGGGTCAAAGCTGCTGATGGTCTTGGGCACGGCGCCATAGGGCCAGCAATTGCTGGCGTTTTGCACGCCCAGGGTAACGGGCTGTGCTTGCACATTGGCGTCCACCAGGGTGCGCCGCAGCCAAGTGATCTTGTTCCATTGCGTCGTCAAGGGTTGGCAGGCCGCGCTGGACTGGATCATGTAGAAGGCTCTGGTCGTGGCGTCCGACACCAGGCCCAGGCAGCGGTAATCAGCGCTATTGGCAGACAAGCCTGGGTTGGCGACCCAGACCAGGGCGTTGCCGGATTTCGCTGCTGCGCCGATGGGCACGACGGTGCCCGTCAGCGTCAAGGAGTCTGGGTTCAACAAGGCGTTCGAGAGCAAGAGCAAATGCGTGCCGGAGGCTGGCGCCGTGATCCCGTAGCCGGCCCCTTGCAGCGCGATCTGTGCACTCAAGAGGCCCGAGGCCAGTTGGCCGTCCTGCAGTGAACTGCGCACCAAGCCGCCTTCACCAAACACGGTTTGCGTGGTGCTGCGGTACAGCGCCAGCGCGCCCAGCACAGCAAACATCGAAATCGCCATCCCCACCATCAGGCTGACCAAACTCAGGCCCGTCTGAGCATGCGCGGCGAAAGTTCGGCGTCGCATCAATTGGTGACCGTCAAGGTGCCCGGCCCCAGCAAGGTGTCGGCTGCCACGGCAAAGCGCACGATAGGCAGGCTGGTGCTCTTGGCAACGCCATTGATCGTCACGGTGACGGCCGTCACCGTGCAGGTTTTCTGTAAATCGGGCAAGGTCAGATTGGTGCCCAAAGTCAAGGTGCTGGTGACGGTCGCATTGCCGCTTGTCGGGCAACTATTGGCGATGCCACTGCCTTGCAAATCGGCCCGTATTGCTTGAATCGCCAGGCTTTGGCCTTTTTGAAATTTTTGCGCGGCCATCGCTCTGCCAACGGCATATACCAATCCAAGACCAATCACGCCAAGCAAGACCATCGCGACCATGGCCTCGATCAAGGCGTCGCCGCGTTGTTGCTTGCCAGGGCGTCTGTTGCGCCGGCTGCTTGGCGGGTCAATTGAGCGTGCCATCGCTGCTCTCTGAACCTTTGGCGATATTGAAACTCATGGCCGTGCCACAGGCTACGCCGCCCACTGTGGCCGACAAAGCCAGCCCCGCGCTGTCCAGCGCGATGCATTGGCTGTTCGCGCCATTCAATTTGATCGCCGCCGGCGGCACCGCTGACCAATTGAAGACGCTGCAGTCCAAGGCGCCAGGCAAGCCCTCGCGCACGCACAGCTTGCCCGGAATGCTGACCAGCACGGCCGCCGCCGTGGCACTGGCGGCTGTCGGATTGCGCAAAGCGGTGGACTTCATTTGACTCATGGCTTGATTCAACAGGCTATGCGTTTGTCGAACTGCGGCTTGGTTGCCCCAGGCGACCGAAAAAGGGGCGACGGCCATGGCCAGCAGCATCATGATGGCGACCGTCACCATCATCTCAATCACCGATACCCCGCGCTGTGGTTTCACCACGTGGTGAAGCCGCAGGCGCTGCTGGCCGTGCGGGTGTTGACGTTGTTGAGTGAGAGATTGCAGCCGGCCGAGCTGCCTTTGCCGGTCGCCGTCAGCGTGTAAGTGCTGGCGGTACTGACCATGGTGTAGCTGAAATTGCTGGACTGGGTGGGAGACCAGGCGCTGAAGATCGCATTGGTGGCGGCCGTATTGGCGGCGTAGGCCGGGTAGCTTAGCTGCAATTGGTAGCGGTTTTCCATATTCAAGGCCAGCGCCGCCAAGTCTGCGCTGGCACTCTTGGCGCGACTCTTGTTGATGTAGCTGGTGTAGGCGGGCAGGGCGACAGCAACCAGTATGGCCACCACCACTGCAGCAACCATCAACTCGATCAGGGTGAAGCCTGCTTGAGTCTTGCTGCGGGCCGAAGCCTTGAACTCGACACTCACTGCAAAGCCGTCACTTGTGGAGCCAATTGCAGCGGTCTTGTCGGCTCGTCTAGCTGCCTTTATGCGGGTGTTCATGTCGACGGTGTGCTGCAAGTTCACTCCTTGATGTGGACAAAACCAACTCTGTGCCAAGTTTCTTAAGTCCGACTCATTGAATATGAATCCACTTTGATACCAATTGTATGCGTCGCCAGCGATGCGGAACTGCGCATGAATTCACACTTTGTGCACCTATATTGAATTGACAGGCCTGCGCGAGTCAATAGCTGCAGCCTCTAGTTTGCAAAAGATGGCCGAGTTTGTGGGGGCGGCTGGGCTCAGTTGTCACGTCCCTGCGGTAAACCCTAGAGACAATGGCAAAGCCAGAGCTATTAACATCGCTCGGCCTGCATTGCTGGAAGTTGAGATTCATGCTGACGCATGTTCATTCGGCTGCGGCCGTCTGGCTTGGCGTGCCTTGGTGACCCAACGGGGTCCGTGAGTGCTGGGCCAAATCTATTTATCTGGGGAGGAGTTTTCATGAGCAGCAAAAAAACAGTTCAGTCGATTGGCATGGGTCGCCGTCAATGGATGGCGGGCAGTGCCGGTGCGCTGACCACGCTGGGCTTGGGCTCGGCAACTTGGTCGGCGCAGGCTCAAACGGCCGCAAATACAGCTGCGTCTGGTGCGTCTACGGCCGCTCCCGTCAAAGCACTGCCTGCTTATGCGGCGTGGAAAGACGCCAATGCGTTGATCGTCCACAGCAGCGGCACGATTGAAACCAAGCGCCAGGCGTTTGGCACAGGCTTGATCACACCGGCCGAGCAGCTCTATGTGCGCAACAATCTGCCGGCCCCTGATGCAGCGGTATTGAGCGATCGTGATGCTTGGGAAATCAGCATCGAAGGCGTCAAGCTGCCACGCCGCATCACTTTGCGTGAACTCAAGACCCTGGGGCTTGAGACCGTGCCCATGGTCTTGCAATGTTCCGGCAATGGCCGCGGCTTCTTCCCCAGCAAGCCCAGTGGTACACCTTGGACGGTGGGCGCGGCAGGCTGCGTGGTCTGGTCGGGCGTGTCGGTGCGCCAGTTGGTGGAAAGCCTCGGTGGGGTCATGCCGGGTCTTGATTTCATGACCGGTACGGGCGGCGAAGTTCTGCCACAGGGTTTGGATCCGAAAACCATCATCGTCGAGCGCTCGGTGCCGGCCAAGGCGATGGCGGACGCCTTGCTGGCCTGGGAAATGAATGGTGTGCCAATTCCGCTCGCGCATGGCGGGCCTTTGCGCCTTATCGTGCCGGGCTATCATGGCGAAAATCAGATCAAATACATCAAACGACTGGCCTTCACCCAGCAGGAATCCGACGCCAAGATCATGGCGCACGGCTACCGGATTTTGCCTCCCGGCAGCAAGGCCGATTCAAGCCAGCCCTCGGTGCTGGAGATGAATGTCAAGAGCTGGATCACGTCGCCTCTTCCAGAGCGCTCGGCAGCGCCTGGCTCGGTGCAGATTCAAGGCCTGGCTTTTGGCGGACTGCATGCGATCAAGCGGGTCGACGTGTCGATTGATGGAGGCAAGACATGGAAAGAGGCCCGCTTGGTCGGCCCGGACCTGGGTAAATACGCCTGGCGGCAGTTCGTGCTCGCGGCCAAGTTGGCCTCAGGCACCCACACCTTGCTCAGCCGGGCCACCGATACGGCTGGCAATGTGCAGCCCGAGCAGCGGCTAGAGAATGTCGGCGGCTATAACAACAACAGCGTGCTCGATCATGCTGTGACGGTAACGCTGGTTTGACTATCCCTTCCATGATCGTTGGCGCCAGCCTGCTTCTTGGCAGCGTTTGTGCCTTTGGTGCAGACGCGGCTGATGCAGAGTTGGCGCTGGGCAAGCGCCTGTTCATCCAGTCTGCCGTGCCGGCCTGCGCGCTATGCCACACCTTGCGGGACGCCGGTTCGGAAGGGGCAGTGGGCCCGGTGCTGGATGAAATCAAACCCGACGCGGCCCGTGTGGCCAAGGCCTTGCGCAATGGGCTGGGCAATATGCCGGCCTTCAAGACCTTGAGTGAGGCCGAGATCAATGCCTTGGCGCGCTATGTGTCAACGGCCACTGGCGGCGCCGCTGTAAATAATTGAGGCCTGTCAGCCCAGCTCGACGATCACCGGCGCGTGATCGCTGGGCCGCTCGTTCTTGCGCGGCAGTTTGTCGATCACGCAAGCCTTGACCTTGCTCTTCAAGCCTGGGCTGACCAGGATATGGTCGATGCGCAGGCCTTGGTTTTTGCGGAAGGCGAGGTTGCGGTAGTCCCACCAGCTCCAGCTCTTGGGCGGTTGTTCGAATAAACGGAAAGCGTCGACCATGCCTTGCGCCAACATGGTCTGAAAATGTGCACGTTCCTCGGGCGTGCAGTGAATCTGGCCGGCCCAGGCGACCGGGTCGTAGACATCGGCATCGGTCGGGGCGATATTGAAATCCCCCATCAAGACCAGTTTTTCATGCGCCTGCAACTCGGCCGCCAAGAAGCGCTGCAAGGCCTCCAGCCAGGCCATTTTGTAGACGAATTTATCGCTGTCCGGCGCTTGCCCGTTCGGGAAGTAAGCACCGATGCAGCGCACGCCGTCCACCGTGGCAGCGATCACGCGGGCTTGCGGATCGTCGAAACCGGGCAGGTTCTTGACGATGTCGCTGGCCCCGCTGCGGCTCAGCAGGGCCACCCCGTTATAGGTCTTTTGGCCAAACCATTGCACCTGGTAGCCGGCGGCTTCGATCTCGGCGGCCGGAAATTTGTCGTCGGTCAGCTTGGTTTCTTGCAAAACCAGCACGTCGACCGGGTTGGCGGCCAGCCAGTCAAGCATCTGAGGTAAACGCACATTGAGGGAATTGACGTTCCAGGTGGCGAGGCGCATAAGACGATGTTTCCTTTGTAAATCAATAGCTTGTTGTGTTCTTGCGTGGCCCGGCTGTGCGCTTGGCTGCAGCGCAGCGATGGAGGCCTTCAATGGTCTGATTGTGGCCTGAGCTTTGCCGCCGGTCCGGCGAGTTGATGTTGCTTGCCTTGGTCTCACTTGCTAACGGTGCGCGGCACCACCACTGTGCTGCACAATCACAGGCTTATGTCCGAGCCAAACCATTCTCCCGTCCAAAGTGCCCCAAAAAGCGCCCCCAAAAGCGCCAATAGTGCCGAGCAGCGGCGCCTTCAGATGGCCGACATTGCGCGGCTTGCCGGTGTCTCGGTGTCTACCGTTTCACGTGCGCTCAACGGCAGCAGCCTCGTCAACGCCGAGACCCGGGAACGTGTCGCCGAACTGGCGCGTTCGCTCAACTATTCGATCAACCTCAGTGCCCAGAATCTGCGCCTGCAGAAAAATCGCACTGTGGCGGTTGTCTTGCCCTTTGAGGCTGAGTCGCGCCAGCATATCTCTGACCCCTTCTTCCTCGCGCTGATTGGCAGCATCGCGGACGCCTTGACCGATCAGGGCTATGACATGCTGCTGTCCCGCGTCGACGCAGAGCATCTGGATCTGGCTGCGCAGTTTTACGACTCGGGCAAGGCGATCGGCGTGCTGATGATTGGCCAGTGGCGCCATCATGACCAATTGAATGCGCTGGCTGCACGCCAGTTGCCGCTGGTCGTCTGGGGTGGTGCGCTGCCCCAGCAGCTTTACTGCAGCATCGGCGGGGACAATATTGCCGGCGGCCAACTGGCCACCGCGCATCTACTCGCCCGTGGCCGCCGGCGCATTGCCTTTTTGGGTGACGCGCAACTGCCCGAGGTCTGGCTGCGCCGTGAGGGCTATAGCCAGGCCTTGCGCCAAGCCGGATTGCAGGCTGATCCGGCTCTGGAGCTTGCCTTGCCCTTCGAGCCGGCGGCGGCACGTGCGGCGATTGCGCGTTGGCTGCCTGTGGCGCCGGGTTTTGACGCCGTCTTCGCCTGCAGCGACTTGCTGGCCTTGCAGGCGATCCAGTTGCTGCGCGCGAGTGGGAAGCGGGTGCCCGAAGACATGGCCGTCGTCGGCTTCGACGATATGCCGCTGGCCGCCTACTGCGAACCGCCGCTGACGACGGTGCACCAGCCGGTGGCCGAGGCCGGCGCCGAGCTGGTTGCCTCGCTGATGGCGCAGCTGAGTGGTGAACAAGCCTTGCCGCGCACGCTGGAAGTGCAGTTGGTGGTGCGCGCCAGCGCGCCTTGATGATGAATTGACGATCGATTGCAGCGCTGATCGATCGGCTGCATCGGCGTTTCTTTTGAGGCGCTGATAAGTCCGATGAAATCGAATTGTTTTGTGGTTGTCTCCGCGTTTTCCCTAGTTTGCAATCGATTGCAATAAAATTCAAACGAAGCCAAAATGGTGCCAACGAGACGGTGTTGGTGCAGCTTGCCCCAAGATGTTGCTGCCAGCACGGTCTCGAACTACAGCCTGGCAGCGGATCACCGACCTGCCGGCAACACCTGGAGACTCTGATGCCCGCCTTGTTCCCCCCATTCGCGCCCACCTTGACCACGTCCACCTTGGCGTCAGCCCTGCGCCGTCGCCCGACCGCGCTTGCCGCCATCAGCCTTGCGCTGCTGCAGCTGAGCGCTGAGGCCCAAACCCCAGTCACCACGGCCACCACCACCGACACATCGCCAGCTACGGCTGAAGCGAAAGACGGCCTGAAGCTCGACCTGGTTGTCATGACCGGCACTTCGACGCGCAGCACGAAGATGAAGCAAAGCGTCTCGGTCAGCACGCTAGACAGCGAGCAGATCAGCAAGTCCGGCGCCACCAGCGCGACCGAGCTCTTGCGCTCGGTGCCGGGCCTGCGCTCGGAGTCGACCGGCGGTGAGGGCAATGCCAATGTGACCGTGCGCGGCGTGCCGCTGTCGGCCGGCGGTTCGCGCTATGTGCAGATGCAGGAAGACGGCTTGCCCTTGCTGCTGTTCGGTGACATCGCCTTCGGCACCGCTGACCAATTCCTGCGTGTTGACTACAGTACCGACAGGCTCGAAGTCATACGCGGCGGTTCGGCCTCGACGCTGGCTTCGAATTCGCCCGGCGGCATCGTCAACTTCATCAGCAAGACCGGCGCAGAAAAGGGCGGCAGCATCGGCCTGACCGCCGGCCTCGGCAACGAGCTGTTTCGTCTCGATGCCGACTATGGCGCCAGCCTCGGCAATGGCACGAGTTTTCACATCGGCGGCTTTCAGCGCATCGGCGAGGGCGGCCGCCCGACCGGGCAGAACGTCGAGAACGGCGGTCAGATCAAGGCCAATCTGACGCAAAAGTTCGACAAGGGCTATGTTCGCCTGAGCCTGAAGCTGCTGGACGACAAGACGCCTTCGCTGCTGCCGGTGCCTGTCACCGTCAGCAACGGCAATATCAACACCATCCCCGGCATTGACCCGCGCACGGCCTTCTTCCTCACGCCGAGCCTGGCCAAAGACACCAGCTTCAACAAGGACGGCGGATATACGACTTCGTCCACGCGCGATGGCCTGCATGTGAAGAGCCAGGCAGTCGGCTTCGAGGCCGGCTTCGACCTGGGCAACGACTTCAGCATCGACGAGAAGTTCCGCCGCAGCAGCAATTCAGGCCGCTTCATCGCCTTGTTCCCAGGCGATAACGGCAACAACGGCAGCGCCAAATCCTTCACCGGCGTGCTCTTCAACACCTCGCTGGACAACTTCGACAACACCTTCAACGACATCAAGCTGAGCAAGGTGATCAAATCCAGCGGCGGCGTGAAGACGACGCTGGTCGGCGGCCTGTTCTATGGCGTGCAAAACGTCGCCCAGACCTGGTTCTGGAATCGCTACAACCTGACGCTGGACGGCGAGAACGCCCAGGTTGTCGATGCCGCCGGCAATCCGACTTCGGCCCCGGCCGGCTTGGGCTGGACCACCTTTGGCGGCTGCTGCACCCGCACCTGGGACGTGCAGTACACCGAGACCTCGCCCTATGTCGCCAGCACGGTTGAATTCGGTGCGCTGATCGTCGACGGCAGCCTGCGCCGGGACCAGCAAAAGGCCCGCGGCTACACGCTCAACGGCGACAACACCGCGCAGACCTGGGACACCGCCAGCCAGAAAACGGTCAACTACGCCGTCAACCACACCTCTTACTCGCTGGGTGCCAACTACGCGTTCAACCCCAATCTGGCCGCTTTTGCTCGCGCCAGCAACGGCGTCGCCTTCAGTGCCGACCGCCTGCTCTACGGCAATCCGCTCGACGGCTCGGTGCCTATCAGCACCAATGAGATCGACCAGGTGGAAGCGGGCGTGAAGTGGCGCACCAAGGGCCTGAGTGTTTTCGCGACGCTGTTCAATGCCCGCACCAATGAAAGCAATTACGAGGTGACGACGCAGAAATTCAGCGCCACCAAGTACGAGGCCAGCGGTATCGAACTCGAAGCGGCTTACGCCATCGGCGACTTCCGCCTCAGCGGGGGTGCCACCTTCACCGACGCCGAGATCAAGTCGTCCAACAACGCGGCCATCGTCGGCAAGAAGCCGCGCCGTCAGGCCGACTTCATCTATCAGATCGCACCCAGCTACGTCTGGGGTGATCTGGAGCTGGGCGCCGCCTTGATCGGCTCGGGCAAGTCTTACGGCGACGACGACAACACCATCCGCATGAAGGGCTACACCCTCGTCAACGCCTTCGTGAACTACCAGCTGAGCCCGCAGGCGTTGCTGTCCGTGTCGGCCAATAACTTGTTCAATACCTTGGCTTACACCGAGATCGAAGGCGACGGCCATGCGGCACGTGCCTTCAACGGCCGCACCGTGCGGGCGACCTTGAAGTACAGCTTCTGAGCGTGATGATGAACGTCGCCCCCCAAGCCTTGGCGCCCTCGGTCATGCTCGTCGGCGAGGCGCTCGTTGACGAGTTCCGCGAGCGGCGTGTGGCCGGCGGCGCGCCCTTCAATGTCGCGCGCTCGCTGGCGGCGCTGAGACCCGGCCTGCCGGTGTGCTTGGTCACCCGGCTGCACCCGGCGGATGAGGGCGGGGCGGCGCTGATCGCCAGCAGCCGGCGCTTCAATCTGAGCCTGGCGGGCATCCAGCACGAGCCGGTCCATGCTACGGGTCGGGTGGCGGTGGTGGAGGAGGGCGGCTTTCACCGCTTCGAAATCCATGCGCCGTCGGCCTGGGACTTCATCGAACTGGCGCCCGCGCAGGCCTTGCTGGCTGCGGCGCCGCCGGCCTTTTTCTACTTCGGCAGCCTGGCCCAGCGCGGTGCGGTGTCGCGCGCCAGCATTCGTGCGCTGGCCCAGCAAGCCGGCGCGCTCGGCAGCACGCGTTATCTGGACCTGAACCTGCGCGACGGCAGCTCCGAGCCGCTGCTTGCTGCTGAGTCTCTGGCGCTGAGCGATTGGCTCAAGGTCAACGAGCTGGAGTTGGCGCAGTTGTTCGCCTGGTTCGGCACGGCGGACGATGCGCAGGCCGACATGCTGGGCGATGCATCCGCACTCGCGGCGCCGGTGCAGCGCTTGATGCAAGGCTTCAGCTTGCAGCGCCTGATCCTGACGCGCGGCGCCGCAGGCTACGTGGCGTTTGACGCGCAGGGCAGGGTGCTGGCGCAAGGGGCTGGTCTTCTCGTGTCTCCAATGGTCGACACGGTCGGCGCCGGTGACGCCTTCTCGGCCATGCTGCTCAGCGCCTGTCTGGCCGGCTTCGAGCTGGCGCAGGCACTGGCGCTGGCCAACCGCTATGCCGCGGCGCTGTGCGGCGAGCGCGGGCCGCTGCCGGAAGACGATGCCTTTTTTGCGCCGTGGCGGGCGCTGTTGATGAAGGAATCATCGCGATGAGCGCCGTCAAGCCCAGACTCACGTTCTGGCAGATCGTCAGCATGAATGTCGGTTTCTTCGGCATCCAGTTCAGCTTCGGTCTGCAGCAGAGCAATATGAGCCCGATCTATCAATACCTCGGTGCGGACGAGGCCAGCTTGCCGCTGCTGTGGCTGGCCGGTCCGATGACGGGCCTGCTGGTGCAGCCGCTGATCGGCGCGATGAGTGACCGCACGGTCTCGCGCTGGGGGCGGCGTACGCCGTACTTTCTGATCGGCGCCATCCTGTGCAGCCTGGGTCTGCTGCTGATGCCCTTCAGCCCCACGTTGTGGTTTGCCGCCGGCCTGCTGTGGATTCTCGACGCGGCCAACAATGTGACGATGGAGCCGTACCGGGCCTATGTGTCCGATCGGCTCGACAGCAGCCAGCATTCGCTCGGTTTCCTGACGCAAGCCGCCTTCACCGGCCTGGCGCAGACGCTGGCCTATCTCGCACCCAGCCTGCTGGTCTGGTTCGGCATGAACAAGGACGCGCTGGCCGGCAACCAGATCCCTCAGATCACCGTAACGGCCTTCATGATCGGTGCTTTCTTCTCGATCACCACCGTCTGGTGGTCGGTGCGCCGGGTGCCGGAGCTGCCGCTGACCGCTGCCGAGCTGCAGCATATCCAGGCCCAACCGCGCGGCATGCGCGCCACGCTCACAGAAATCTGGGATGCCTTGCGCGATATGCCGACGACGATGCGTCAGCTCTGGTGGATGAAGCTGTTCCAGTGGTACGCCATGATGTGCTACTGGATCTACATCGTGCCCTCGCTGGCCAGCACGGTGTTCCACACCAGCGACGCCACGTCCGAAGGTTTTCGCGATGCCGGCCTGCTGAACGGGCAGATTGGCGGTTTTTACAACTTCGTCGCTTTTTTGTCGGCCTTTGCGATGGTGCCGTTCACGCGCCGCTTTGGCGCCAAATATGTGCACGCGCTGTGCTTGTGTCTGGCGGGCGCCGGTATGTGGGCGATTCCGGAGATCCAGAACCGTTGGCTGCTGTTGCTGCCGATGTTAGGCATCGGCCTGGCCTGGGCCAGCATCATGGGCAACCCCTATGTGCTGCTGGCCGGCAGCATCCCGCCTGAGCGCGCGGGCGTCTATATGGGCATTTTCAATATGTTCATCGTGATCCCGATGCTGATCCAGATGGTGACGCTGCCGCTGATCTACCACCGCCTGCTCGACGGCCACCCCGACAACGTCATCCGCCTGGCCGGCGCCTTGCTCGTCTGTGCCGCGCTGGCCGTGCTGCGCGTGCAGACCCGGCCGGCCGCTTCAGCCGTAACCACCCCCGCGACCCCATGAAAAACCAAGTTCAACTGATTACCTATGTCGACCGCCTCGGCGGCCGGCTCGATGGCCAAGACCTGCAGCGCCTGCGTGCCTTGCTCGCACCCGGCGGTGCGCTCGCGGGCCTGTTCGGCGGCGTGCACCTGCTGCCGTTCTTCCACGCAATCGACGGGGCCGACGCCGGCTTTGACCCGATCGACCACACGCAAGTCGACCCACGCCTGGGCACTTGGGCCGATGTGAAGGCGCTGTCTGAGACCGTGGAAGTGATGGGTGACGTGATCGTCAACCACATGTCCAGCGCCTCGCCGCAGTTCCTCGACTACTCCGCGCGTGGCGATGAATCGCCCTATGCTGGCTTGTTCCTGACGCTCGATGCGGTGTTTCCGCAAGGGGCTTCTGAGCGCGATCTGCTGGCCATCTACCGTCCCCGGCCGGGCCTGCCGCTGCAGCCTGTGACCCTGAAGAATGGCCAGAAGAAGATCCTCTGGACCACTTTCACGCCGACCCAGATCGATATCGCCATCGATCATCCCCAGGGCCGCGCCTATCTGGACAGCATCCTGCAAACCTTCGCCGTCCAAGGCATTGCGATGGTGCGGCTCGACGCGGTCGGCTACGCGATCAAGAAGGCCGGCAGCAGTTGCTTCATGACGGCCGAGACCTTCGAGTTCATCGGCGAGTTCGCGGCGCGTGCCAAGTCGCTGGGCATCGAGGTGCTGGTCGAGATCCATGCCTACTACCGGCGCCAGATCGAGATCGCGGCCCGGGTGGACTGGGTCTATGACTTCGCGCTGCCCCCCTTGGTGCTGCACGCGTTCTTCTTCGCTACCGCCGCCCCGCTGAAGGCCTGGATCGCCGAGCGGCCGAGCAATGCGCTGACGGTGCTCGACACGCACGACGGCATCGGCATCATCGACATCGGCGCCGACGCTGCCGATCGCGCCGGCCAGCCCGGCCTCGTGCCGCCGGCCGAGCTTGACGCGCTGGTCGAACGCATCCACGCCAACAGCGCCGGCAGCAGTCGCCAGGCCACCGGTGCTGCGGCCTCCAACCTAGACCTCTACCAGGTCAACTGCACTTTCTACGAGGCACTCGGCCGTGACGACACGCGCTATCTGCTGTCTCGCGCGGTGCAGTTCTTCCTGCCCGGCGTGCCGCAGGTCTATTACGTCGGCTTGCTGGCCGGCCACAACGATATGGCGCTGCTCGCGCGCAGCGGTGTTGGCCGCGATATCAACCGGCACTACTACGACGAGACCGAGATCGCGACTGAGCTGCAGCGCCCGGTCGTGGCCGAGTTGCTGAAGTTGATCCGACTGCGCAGCACACACCCGGCCTTCAATGGCAGCTTCGAGCGGCTGGACAGCGCGCCCAGCGTGCTGCAACTGCGCTGGTTCATGCAAAAGGGTGGGCAAAAGGGTGAGCAAGAGGGCGGGCAAGAGAACGGGAAAGAGGGCATGCACGAGGCGCAACTCAGCGTCGACTTCGCCACGCTCGCGCATGAATTGCGCTTCACAGATGCCGCCGCAAGCGATGGCTGGCAGTGCCTGCGCTGGACTTTCTGACCGGCTTTTGATGCGCTTTGGGAGGGCGGCGCCCTGCTTGCGGGCAGGCTTTTGGCTCATGTCTGGCTTATGTCTGGCTTCTTTCAGGATTGCGCGGGGCAACGGGCCCGGCGAGAAGCCGCTAAGACGAGCCCGAGGCGGCGAGGGTCTTGGCAAGGCACAATCTGGTGTGCCTTGCCTGCGCATGGCGCAAAGCTGCCCATCGAGACCCAGAATCCATCCATGAAAATCTTCAAACCAAGTACGACTCTTGCCATTTTGCTGAGCCTGGCTGCGCTCAGCCTTGGCACCTCAGCTTGCGCCCATGGCAATGATGCACATGCGCAGAAGGCCGGCGCGGTCAAGGCGGTGCAAAAGGACTGGGGTATCGCCGGCGACGCCGCCAAGTCCAAGGGTTCCGTGCGCAGCATCGAGGTCAAGATGTCAGACGCGATGCGTTTCACGCCCAGCCTGATGGAGGTTAAGCTGGGTGAAACCATCAAGTTCATCATCAAGAACGAAGGTCAAGTCTTGCATGAGTTCGTGCTGGGAACCAAGGCCGAACTCGACCAGCATGCGGCCATGATGATGAAGTTCCCAGACATGATGCACGACGAGCCCTACATGGCCCATGTGCCGCCCGGCAAGACGGGGCAGATCGTCTGGACCTTCAACCGTGCGGGTGAGTTTGACTTCGCCTGCCTGATTGCCGGTCATTACCAGGCGGGCATGGTCGGCAAGATCAAGGTGCAGGTCTCGCCCGCCAGTGCGAAAGCGAGCAAGTAAGGCATAAACCCGGCGCCTAGCTCGTCACCTAGCTCGTCAACTCAGCGTGCCACCCAGCCGCCATCCATAGGCAGCGAAATACCGGTCATTTGTGCGGCGGCGTCCGAGCACAGGAAGACGGTCAAGCCGCCGATTTGCTCCGGTGTGGCGAACTGCAATGAGGGTTGCTTCTCGCTCAGCAGTTGGTTTTTGGCGGCCTCTTGATCGAGATTGTCTTTGATGGCCAAGGCATCGATCTGTTTTTGCACCAAAGGCGTCAAAACCCAACCGGGGCAAATTGCGTTGCAGGTGATGCCGCTGGCAGCAGTCTCCAAGGCCACCGTCTTGGTCAAACCGACAACGCCATGTTTGGAGGCCACATAGGCCGATTTGTCGGCCGAGGCCACGAGGCCGTGCACCGAAGCGATATTGATGATGCGCCCCCAGTTGCGCTGCTTCATGATGGGCAAGGCGGCGCGAGTGGTCAGGAACACGGCAGTCAAATTGATGGCAATCACAGCGTCCCAGCGCTCAAGCGGAAACGCATCCACCGGCGAGACATATTGAATGCCAGCGTTATTGACCAGCACATCGACGCTGCCAAGTTCGCGCACTGCGCTTTCGATCAAGTCTGTGGCCTGCTGCGCAACCGAAAGATCCGCGCCGTTGTAGACGACGCGCACGCCATAGGTGGCTGCAAGTTCTTGGCGCAGCGACTCGATCTCTGCAGCGTTGCCGAAGCCATTGATCATCAAGTCAGCACCGGCTGCGGCAAGTTGACGAGCAATACCCAAACCGATGCCGCTGGTCGATCCGGTGACGACGGCAACTTTATTTTTCAACATGCAGATAACTCCCTGTGAGTACGCAGATGGGGAACTGACAATCTAGCTGCGCCCAGCTTAACTTGAGTCAAGTCTGAGGCTCGTGAAATTTAGTCTAGCATAATTGAGTGCACTGAGAATTAATGGCCGGAATGACTATCGAAATACTATGCTTTCCTTGATTTTTGTTTTAAATGGATTGGTGGTTTTTTCGACCAGGCAGGTGTCTGTATGAGTACTGCGCTGGTTTCGACCTTGCTTGAAATTCTGCCCTTCGCATTGCTGATTGCGCTCAGCCCGATTTCGTTGGTGTCCATCATTTTGACTTTGTTTTCGGGCCGGGCCCGTCAAAATGGCCCTGCCTTTTTGTGCGGCTGGGTACTCGGTATGTCACTGATTTGTACCGGCGCGGTGCTCTTGATTGAGGTCGGCGAATCCGCTGCAGGCGTCAGCCCATCGACCTTGGAATCCTTGGGTCGCGCAACGCTGGGTGTCGCTTTGTTGCTGGCGAGCTTGAAGCAGTGGTACGAGCAGCGCCAACAGCAAAAGCGAAAAGAAGCCGCAGTTATGCCGAAGTGGATGGGTGCGATCGATACTTTTTCACCGTTAAAAGCTTGGCTTGCGGGTCTGCTGCTGTCCGGCATTACAAATCCCAAAAATACGGTGCTGATTATGGCTGCGGGTATGTCTATCCTGCACGCAGGCCTATCTTCTGTCGAAACAGCCAAGCTAATTACTGCCTTTGTCTTGATCGCTAGTTTGGGTGTATTGATACCTTTGGTCTATTTTTTTCGCGGAGGTGCCGCGGCCAAAACAGTCATGAAGCGTTGGCAAGACCGTTTGATCCAACACAACGCCATGGTGCTGGTTGTGATGTTGCTGGTCTTTGGCGGTCTTTTGCTCGGGCGCGGTTTGGCAGAACTATTGGCCTGAGTTTCGAGCACCGCTTTCTGGCCGCGCGGCCGGCCGGCCAACTGCTTGGCCGCGCTTGCGCAACTCAGTGATTTCTATACCTTGCTTCAGGTATCTAGCCGATGGTTTTGCTGTTCGGGTTTTTTTAAAGTCAGTCGAAATTCGGGGCTCCGACCGGTCGGGACTTCCGTTCGCAGGGCGTGCAGGCTTGTGCGCCTTTGACTTAAAACTGTGAAACAGGGCAGGGTGGATCGACTTGATGACTGTTCAAGCAGGCTCATCCAATGGCCATGATCAAGTGGCGCAAGTGGGGCAAGTGGAGCGACATGGGCAAGTTGCTCAAGAAGCCAGGCCGAGCTTTCCCGGGCTTGGTCTACTCGCTCCGACCAGCAAATGGCTGATGGTCTTGGCGGCTCTGGCTGGCCTCGTGCTTGTTTGGCTGCTGTGGACATGCATTCAAGAATTGCAAGGCGCGCGGCAACAGGCCCATAGCAGGGTCAAGGTGCAGGCAAGCTTGGCTGCCGATGGCCTTCATCGGCAGCTCAGCGAAAGCTATCCATTGCTCAAACGGATTGCCGTCGACTGTGTCGAGCGAAGGGCCGAGCGAATGTCCGAGCGAAGGGCCGAGCGTGGCGCCGGTCAAGCGGTGGCGCCTGCCTCTTGCGAGGGCTTCGATTTCGACTTTGCTCATCTGAACAAGGCCTTGGTCAATATCGCCCTGCGTGACCTGCGTGGTGACTTGATCTGCGAGCGGTCCCGGCCTATCGACGTGGCACCGCTTCGAAGCGGCCAGATCGGGGGCGCTCCAAAGCCTGCCGCTTCTGCGGGAAGCGGGCTTTTTGGGGAAGCCAATGGGCTTTGGTTGGCGCGCCTGACGCAGACATTGTTCGACAGCAAGGGCACTCGTCTGGCGACCCTGAGTCTGCAGTTCGACCTAGTGACCTTGAGCCAAGGGCTGCGCGGCTTGGTCGCTCCGGGCACGCTGGTGGAGGTCTTGAGCAAGCAGCAGACGATCATCGCGCGTACAGCAGAGGCAGCCGCCTTTATTGGCCGGCGTGAGCTGGGAGACTATCCGCATCGACCCTTGCGTGAGGGTTTTCTCAGCCTGCAGTTTGAAGGTGAAGCAGGCCCGCGGCTGAACTATTTGATCCATGTTCCGGGCACCGATTGGCGCTTGTTTGCGGGCCAGCTGGAGGCGAATCTCTTTGCCGACTATGAGCGACTCTTGCTGCGCAGCATGGGTCTCGCACTCGCCTTTGTGTTGGTCTTGACCTTTCTGTGCTGGCGCGTCGGGATCGCAAGGCTGAGTGCGCGCGCCGCAGCGTCCGCCGCCTTGTCTTGCGCGCACTAAGGCCGGTTTTTTGCGGTGGCCCATTGAATGAGCACTTTGCCTAGGTTCGGATTCCTTCGCTTGCGGTCGCTCAACACCCGCTTGACCCTGTTCACCCTGGTCTTGTTCGTGGCCAGCATTTGGGCCCTGGAGATCTATGTTGGGCGAATCGTGCACGAAGATGTGCGCTTGCTTTTGAGCGAGCGCCAAATCGGCAACGTCAGCCTTTTGGCGGCCGAGATCAATGATCAGCTGAGTACCCGCATGGCTGCCTTGGAGGCCGTGGCCAAGGAGGCTGCAGCAGAGCTTGACTCCACAGCCGGTGATGGTCGTGGCGAAGACCCGGCCGCTGCGCAGGCCCTGTTGGATCAAAGACCGGTCTTGCTGTCTCTGTTCAATGGCGGGGTGGTTTTCATAGCGAAAGGAGGGCTAGCGATCGCCGACGCGCCGCCGCTGCCCGGCCGGGTCGGCAGCAACTATTCATACAACCCCGATGTGGTGGCGAGCATGAATGACGGCCGGTCGCGTGTCGGGCGGCCAGTCATCGGGCGAATTCTGAAGACGCCGGTGTTCGGCTTGATCGTGCCGATTCGAAATGCCGGTGGCCTCACGCACGGGGTCTTGGTGGGCTTGATCAATATCGCCAAGCCCAGCTTTGTCAATCGCATCAGTGCCCAGGGTTTTGGAAAGACCGGGCACTATTTTTTAGTGTCTCCAAAAGACCGTTTGACCATCACCTCCAGCGACCCCAGCCGCGTCATGCAAGCGATGCCTGATGTCGGCGTCAATCCTGCCATCGACCGCTTGGCGGATGGTTATGCGGGGACCTTGATGTTTAGCAACCCAGCCGGTGTCGAGGTCCTGGTATCGCAGATGGCGGTGCCGGTGGCAGGCTGGGCGGTTGCAGCCTCCTTGCCGACGGAAGAAGCTTTCGCGCCCTTGCGTGCTTTGCAGAGCCGCATGTTCTTGGCCGCCTGCGTTTTGAGTCTGCTGGCCGGTGCTGCCATGTGGTGGTTGCTGCAGCGACAGCTTTCGCCGCTCTTGCAAGCCGCCAAACATTTGGCGCTTGCCGCCAAGACCTCGGCCACTGGTTTGCCGCTTCAGCCTCTGCCGATCAAGCGCCCGGATGAAATCGGCTTGTTGATTGCTGGCTTCAATCTGCTGGTGGCCGAGCTGCGTCAAAGAGAGCTTGCCTTGGCCGAGAGCGAAGCGCGCTACCGGACAATGATCGAGCAGTCTCCTGAACCCATAGGCGTGCACCGCGATGGCATCGTTATCTTCGCCAATCCGGCCTTGGTCCGCTTGATGGGTGGGCGCTCGCCCGAAGACTTGGTGGACAAGCCCGTGCATGACTTCATCCACCCCGACGAGCATGAACAGGTGCAGGCAAGGGTCAGGCAAGTAGTGCACGGGGCGCAAGGCGAGCCAGGGCAGGCGCTGGTCGAGGCGCGCCTCATCAAATCGGACGGTGCGGTCCTTGATGTCGAGGTGCAAGGGGCAATGATTGTGTTTGACGGCGCGCCGGCCCATTTGGCCTTGGTGCACGACATCACGGAGCGCAAGCAAAACCGCCTGGCCCTGCAAGCCTCCCTGCGCGACAAGACCGTGCTCTTGAACGAGGTTCATCACCGGGTCAAAAACAATCTGCAGGTGGTCAGCAGCTTGCTGCGCCTGGAGGCGGGCCGCAGCGAGCAAGCCCGTACCCAGGAGGTCTTGGGGGATATGCAGGGGCGCATCAGGGCGATGGCCTTGCTGCATGAATCGCTGTACCGTAGCGGCCTGTTTGCCAGCGTCAATCTGGCCACCTACCTCAAAGAGCTGGCCGTGCAGGCCTGCCGCAGCATAGGCAGCTCGGCCGTGCGTTTGCAGATCGAGATGACTTCGGTGCAAGTGAGCCTCGACCAAGCCACGCCCTGCGGTCTTTTGCTCAATGAGCTGATCTCGAACGCTTTCAAGCATGGCTTCGCCGGCGCTGGCGCGGGCGTGCTGCGCTTGAGCTTGCAGCCCGTGCCCGGCATGGCGCAGGCCCAGCTATGGTGCTTGCGGGTCGAAGATGACGGCGTCGGTTTGCCGGCCGACTTTGCCATCGAGCGGTGCCGATCATTGGGTCTGCAACTGGCCCGAGATTTAGCCCGTCAAGCCGGCGGGCAATTGCGAGTCGGCCCCTTGCCCTTGGCCGCCTTCGAGATGCACTTCAAGGCGCAAATAGAGGCAGCGCAGCATGACTAGCCTGAACTTGCCCCCTATTGCACCGCTGGCCGAGCTCAGCCTCTTGCTGATTGAAGATGAATTGGCCGACGAAATGGCCTTGCTGCAGGCAGTGAGCGAGCAAGGCTTGCCCTATCGCCTACGGGTGGCGCGCTCGGTAGCGCAGGCGCGGGCTGAGTTGGCGCAGGGCAAATTTGACCTTATCTTGGCCGACTACAACTTGGGCGACGGCACCAGCTTTGACCTGATCGACAGCTTTGCCGATGAATTGGTGCTGCTCTTGGTTGGCTTGGGCGAGGAGCATATTGCTGTGCGGGCGCTTGATCTCGGCGTCCATGACTACATGTTGAAGGATCCGCAGCGCGGCTACCTGGCGCTGCTGAACTTGCGGGTGGCGGCGGCCTTGCGGCAAGCCGGTCAAGCAAGAGCCTTGCGCGCCAGCCAGGCCCGTTTGCGGGCGACGCTGGACGCCGTGCCCGACCTCTTGTTTGAGATCGATGCGCAGGGGCGTTATCACGACTTCTACTCGGCCCGCAGCGACCTGCTCGTTGCTCCCGCCGAACAATTGATGGGCCATTTGGTCACCGACATGATGCCGAGCGAGGCCGCTGCCGCCGTCATGGCCAGCATCGCGCGGGCTCAAGCGCAGGGCTTCTCGAGTGGCGAGCAAATGCAACTCGACTTCCCGCAAGGGCGCAAATGCTTTGAGCTTTCGGTCGTGCTCAAGACCGACTCGGCGGCCGATGACCCGCGCTTTATGGTCTTGTCGCGCGACATCAGCGTGCGCAAGCAGGTCGAGGAAGACTTGCGCCAAAGCCTGCAAGATAAAGAAGCCCTGCTTAGAGAAGTGCACCATCGCGTCAAGAACAATTTGCAGGTGATCTCCAGCCTCTTGCGGCTGGAAGGCGGGCGATCCGGGCAGGCCGAAACCAAATCGGTGCTGGACGATATGCAGGGGCGTATTCGTTCGATGGCCTTGTTGCACGAGACGCTGTACCGATCGGGCAAGTTTGCCGGTATCGATCTGGCCGTCTATTTGGCTCAGGTGGCGACACAGGTCTTTCGCATGTTGGCCAATGAAAATGTGCGCCTGAGTCTGGACTTGGCGCCGCTCAAGGTCGGCATGGATTTCGCAACGCCTTGCGGTTTGTTGCTCAATGAGCTGCTGAGCAACTGTTTCAAACATGGCTTCGCGAAGCGGGGCCATGGCGCCGATCCAATTGACGGCGAGGTGCGCGTGAGTTTGCAAGCCATTGCAGGCGGCCCGCAGTGGCGCCTGACGGTCAGCGATAACGGCAAGGGCTTGGCCGCAGATTTTGAAATTCGGCGCGCGCAATCCCTGGGGCTGAAACTGGTGTCTGATCTGGCCCGCCAATTGGGCGGTCAGCTGGAAGTCGGCGCTGGCCCGGTGGCCGAGTTCACTATTGGCTTTACGCCTGCGTGACCGAGCCTGGCAGCTGCAGATCGCTGCCGACTCATGTCCAGTCATCAGGGGCGGGCCCGGGTCTTACGCAAGACTTTGCAGCTTGCTGGCTGCAAAGCTAGGAATTGCAATCGGTACTTGATCTTGCCCGTCAGCGCGGCGCCACACTCGGCCAGGGCGGCGCAGCTTTGGCGATCTTAGAGCCGGTGTTTCTGTACCATGGTCCCAGCCTCCTCCATCCAGCCGCCCGGCCCCATTGAACTGAGCCCATCAATGCCCAAGCTCCCGTCTGGCCAGCGCATCTTGCTTGTAGAAGACGAGGTCTTGGTCGCGCGCGACATCGAGCATCAATTGCGGCAACTCGGCTATGTGCCGGTGGGACACACCGGCCGGGGCGAGGAAGCGATTCGCATGGCGGAGCAATTGCGGCCGGATTTGGTGCTGATGGATATTCAACTGGCCGGCCCGGTCGATGGCATCGTGGCCGCGCAATCGATTCGCGAGCAGTTCGGCTTGCCGGTGGTTTTTTTATCTGCCTATGCGGCCGATGACTTGCTGGCGCGGGCCAAGCTGACCGAGCCTTTTGGCTACATCCTCAAGCCTTTTTCCGAGCGTGAGTTGCGCACGGTGCTCGAGATGGCACTGTTCAAGTCGCAAAGCCAGGCCAAGCTGCGCGATAGCGAAGCGCGCTACCGGGCGCTGGTCGAGTGGTCACCCGAGGCGCTGGTGGTGCATCGCCACGGCCTGTTGATCTATGCCAATCCGGCCGCCACCCAGCTTTTGGGCGCGGCGTCGGCCAAGGAGTTGTTGGGCAAGCGGGCCTTGGAGTTGGTGCACCCCGACTTTCACGCGATGGCGCGCGCCAGTTTGGCCGCTGTGTCGGCCGAGGGCGCGAAGTCCGCGCTGCTGGAACAACGCTTTGTCCGGCTTGACGGCAAGGAGATCGATGTCGAAGTGCTGGGCACCACCATCCCTTTGGATGGAGAGTTAGCGGTGCATGTCGTGATTCGAGACATCACCCTGCGCAAACAGGCTCAGGAGCAGCTGCGCAAATTGTCTTTGGCGGTGGAGCAAAGCAGCGAGGCCATTTTCATCACCGATGTGCAAGAGCGCATCGAGTATGTGAACGAGTCCTATGTGGCGGCGACCGGCTGCGCTCGTGAGCAGCTGTTGGGCAGCCGTCCCGCCCTGTTTGAATCGGGTGCGCCCAGCCTTGATGCTATCCGCGCCGCTTTGCAAAGCGGGGAAACCTGGCGTGGTCTGCTGCAAAGCGGCGGCCAGGCTGCGCGCAGTGACTTCGCCATCATCAGCCCTTTGCGCCAGCCCGATGGGCATATCAGCCACTATGTTGCGGTCGTGGAGGATGTCACCGAGCGCACCCGCATGGGCCGTGAGTTGGACAGGCACAGGTTTCATTTGGAGGAGCTGGTGGCGCGTCGCACGCAGGAGTTGGCGGAGGCGCGCGCGCAGGCCGAGGCCGCCAGTTTGGCCAAGAGTGCTTTCTTGGCCAATATGAGCCATGAGATCCGCACGCCGATGAACGCCATTCTGGGGCTCAGCTATTTGTTGCGCCGGGATGAGCCCGCGCCCGCACAAGTGCCACGTTAGGACAAGATCAACAGCGCCGGCCAGCATCTGCTCAGCCTGATCAATGACATTCTTGACCTCTCCAAGATCGAAGCTGGCCGCGTCGAGTTGGAGCATATTGATTTCCATCTTGGCGCCTTGCTCGATCAGGTCGAGGCCATGGTCACCGAAGCGGCGCAGAGCAAGCGTCTCAAGATCGAGCTCATCAACGAAGAGGTGCCGATTTGCTTGAACGGCGACCCGACGCGTCTTCGCCAAGCCTTGCTCAACTACGCCAGCAATGCGGTCAAGTTCACCAAGGCGGGTGGGATCAAATTGCGCGTTAGCTTGGTGCCAAGGTCGGCGCCGACTGCGCCATCACACCAAGATGCGCTGCTGGTGCGTTTTGAAGTTGAAGACAGTGGCGCCGGCTTGAGCGAAGAGGAAGCCGGTCGCCTGTTCCGGGTCTTCGAACAGGCCGACGCATCGACCACCCGCAAGCATGGCGGTACCGGCCTGGGACTGGTGATCACCCGTCGCCTCGCCGAGTTGATGGGCGGCGAGGCAGGCGTGAGCAGCCGGCTCGGCGAGGGCAGCCGGTTGTGGTTCACCGCCGAGCTGCGCCCGGGCCAAGCTGGCCAGCCCGACTTTGCCTCGCTGCCCGGTTTCAGCGATGGTCTTGATGGCTTGGCGCTGGAGGCGCAGGTGCGGCGCTTGCATGGCGGCGCGAATGTCTTGCTGGTGGATGACAACGAAGTCAATCTCGAGGTGGGTCAGGACATATTGCACCGCCTGGGCCTGCAGGTGAGTACGGCCGCCGACGGCGCGGCAGCGGTGGCGATGGTGGAGCAGATGGCGCGGCTGCACCCGTTTGACTTGGTGCTGATGGATATGCAGATGCCGGTGATGGACGGCTTGCAAGCCTGCCGGCTGATTCGCGCCTCGGCCGTGGCCGGCGCAACACCGGTGCTGGCTTTGACGGCCAATGCCTTTGTTGAGGATCACCGGGCTTGTCAGGCGGCGGGCATGAATGACTTCATCGCCAAACCTATCGAGCCGCTGCAGCTGTGCCGCGCGCTGCTCAGGTGGTTGCCGGCCCTGAATCCGCAGCCAGTGCCCACCGAGCAGGCGCAAGGCGCCGAGCCCTCGCCGCAGCTCAGCAGCGCTCTATTGCCGGGGGCTGCGCCAACCCTCAATGAAGCCAGGCTGACGCGGCTGGCTTTGCTGCCGGGGCTGCATCTTGGCAAGGGATTGGCTGCACTGCGGGGCAATAGCGATAAATACCTGAATCTGCTCGGCCGCATGCTGCAGTCCAATACCGCCAACACGGCTGCCTTGTCGACCCAGTTGGCGGCCGGCCACTATGGCGCCGCCCGTATGACTGCGCATACCTTG
>CAUPEV010000012.1:0-46619 GCA_963510335.1 uncultured Roseateles sp. | reverse complement strand
TCAAACTCCGCAATCTCTTGCGTCCTCAGCTGTTTGTCTTGTTGACACTCGGCGCAGCGCTGGCCGAGCCAACGTATGCGCAGGCTTCGCGCAGCGCAGGCGCTGCACCGGCGCGCGCTGCAACTGGCCCGGCCCCAGCGTCGCCTACGCCGACTCTGGCCTCACCGGCCTCGCCGGCTCCGACGCCAGCGCAGCCAGCTAAGGCCGAGCCTGTGATCAAGGGCTATGCGATCCCGATCGGCGGCGCCTTGAAGGCCGATAACGACGAGGTTTGGGGCCGCATCGTCGCCTTGGCCGGTGGCAAGGGTGCGCGTTTTGTGGTCTTCGGCACCGCGTCAGAGGACCCCGAGGCCAGCGCCAAACAGGCGATCGAGATGCTGCACAGGCGCGGCGCGGTGGCCGAGGCCTTGCCGGTGGCACCCAAATTCGGCTGGGTGGATTTGAACAAGGTGGTGCGCGATCAGGCCTTGATCAACAAGGTCAAAGCAGCGCGCGGTGTATTTTTCACCGGCGGCTCGCAAGAGCGCATCGTCGATGTCTTGATGCCCGGCGGCCATCCGACGCCGATGCTGGAGGCGATCTGGGAGGTCTACCGCAAGGGCGGTGTGGTCGCGGGCACCAGCGCGGGTGCTGCCATCATGAGCACGGTGATGTTCCGCGATGCGCCCAGCGTCATCAACATCATGAAAGGCAAGTGGGTCGAGGGCAAGCAGATCGACCGCGGCTTGGGCTTTGTCGGCCCCGATCTCTTCGTCGATCAGCATTTCTTGAAGCGCGGTCGCTTCGGCCGCATGATTCCTTTGATGATGGCCAAGGGCTACAAGCTGGGTCTTGGCGTGGACGAGAACTCCGCCGCCATCATCCATGGCGACGAGATCGAGGTGATTGGCGGCAAGGGTGCAATGCTGGTCGATTTGACCGATGTGAAGACCGACCCCACGTTGGGCGCCTTCAACCTGACCAACGCCCGCTTGAATTATCTCGATCATGGCGACCGCTACAGCATGAAGAGCCGAGTCACCACACCGTCTGCCGTCAAGCTGCGCGGTGACAAGCTCGACCCGGCGGCGGCCGACTACAAACCCTATTACACCGAGCCGCTGTTTCACCTCGACATGTTGGGCGACACCACCATTTCCAACTCGATGAATTATTTGATCGACAGCCCACTCGGCGAGGTGCGCGGGCTGACCTTTGATGTCGGCGCGAAGGGCGATGACCCGGTCGCGGATCTGGGCTTCTTGTTCCGGGTCTACAAGGGCAAGGGCAGCTTTGGTTGGAGCACCGACGAAAACGGGCCGGAGGAGTACACGGTGGTCAACCTCTACCTGGATATCACACCGGTACGCATGCCGCAGCCGATCTACAGCGTTTGGCCCAGCGCCGGGCGCATCGTGCCGGCGCCGGCTGCCGCCGAGCGGGGCGACAGTTCCAAGTAGTTTCGCCGGTGTGGCTCTGTTTGCCCTGATCACCCAACTGGCCTCCGCTTGCCCGCTTGCCTTTTAGGTAAGCAGCGCCCCGCATTAGTCGCCAAGGGCCTGGGCGGCTGCGGCATTGTGTGACTTGCCCTCGTTCGAGAATGCGATCGCAGCTATGTCACTGGGCGGGCTTGCAGGCACTAGACTTGCATTTGCGTGTGATGAGCACTGGACGAGCCTGGGAGGGTGAATGAAGCGCTGGATCGATAAATTCGCAGCAGTGGCTGCTGCTTTGCTCAAGGCTCTCGCGCTCACGGGCGCGGCCCTGTCGTCCGCACAGGCAACTTCCATCAGCGTCAGCCCCAGCGGCGAGGTGGCTGAGGTGCGGCAGATCAGGTTGGGTTTCTCGGAGGCGGTTGTTGCGGCCGGCGAGCCGCGCTTGCCCGCACCTGCAAGCTTGCGGTGCGCGCCAGAGAGCGCAGGGCAGGCTGCTGCGGGCAAACCGGCAGGCAGCGCACGCTGGTCCTCGGCGCAGGAATGGGTGTTCGACCTGAACGAGCCCTTGGCCGCCGGGCTGCGTTGCCGCATCCTGATCAAAGCCGATTTCAAGCCCTTGGGCACAGCCCTGAGCGGCCCGCGTGAATTCGGCTTTAGCACCGGCGCGGCCATTGTTGTGCAGACCTGGCCCTGGTCGGGCAGCCAGATTGAAGAAGAGCAGCATTTCTTGTTGAAACTGAACGGGTCTTTGAGCTCGGCCGAAGTGGCCAAGCGCGCCTGGTGTGAAGTGGAGGGCCTGGGCGAGCGTCTGCCGGCGCTGCTGGCAGACGATGCGGCGCGCAATGCGGTGCTGAAGTCGCAACAGATTGCCAAGCACACTGAGCGCCACTGGTTGCTGCGCTGCCAGCGGCCGCTGCCGGCCGGCGCCAAGCTGCAATTGGTGTGGGGTCACGGCAAAGCGGCTGCGATGCAGCGTTTTGATTTTCAGGTGCGGCGCCCCTTCACGGCCGATTTCACTTGCGAGCGCGAGCGCGCCAATGCACCCTGCATACCCGTGCGACCGCTGCGTCTGGTGTTCAGCGAACCGGTGGCGCGCGACTTGGCACTACAGGTTCGCTTGAAGCCGGCCGGCGGCGCTGCGCTGGCGCCCATGCTGGCGGCGGAGGACAAAACGCCGGAGTTGAGTGAGCTGCGTTTCCCAGTGCCGCTGGCAGAGAACGCGCAGTTCACACTGACCGTGCCGGCCGGGCTGAAGGACCTCAGCGGCCGGCTCTTGAGCAATGCCGCCAGCTTTCCACTCAAGTTGGCGACCGGCAGCGCGCCGCCTCTGGCCAAGTTTGCCGCCGCACCGTTTGGCGTGATTGAGCGTGATGCGCAAGGCCCGGCCTTGCTTCCGATCACGATGCGACATGTGCAGGCAGATTGGGTGGGCGCCGATGGCAATGCAGGCAAGTCGCCAGGTGAAATACGTGTCAGGCGTCTGCAGACCGATGCCGAAGTGCTGGCCTGGTACGCCAAACTAAGGCGTTATCACGAGGCCACCCTGTCGGCGCGTGAGCTGGGCTTGCCACCCACGCTGTGGCAAGAGACTGTCAATGCGGTGGATGCGGCCGGCAAGACACAGAGGCAAGTTGGTACACGCTATGTGCATACCCGCGAAGTCGAGTTGCTGCCGCGTGATGCCCGCACGCAGACGCTCGCATTGCCCGCGACGCCCAGCGCCACGCAGGCTCAGGCGCGGCCCTTCGAAGTGATAGGCCTGCCCTTGACCGAGCCTGGCTATCACGTGGTCGAAATTCGCTCCGCCAAGCTGGGACGTTCTTTGTTGGACAAGGACGCGCCAATGTTCGTGCGCACCGGCGTGCTGGTGACCAATTTGGGTGTGCATTTCAAATGGGGGCGCGAGAACAGCGTCGTTTGGGTGACCACATTGGACCGCGGCTTGCCGGTCGCGCAAGCCGATGTGGCCGTCAATGATTGCGCCGGCCAGCGCCTGTGGACGGGGCGAACCGATCCGCAGGGCCTGGCCAAAATTCCGCTGGCGCTGGTGCCGCCGGATTGGGACGATAAGCGTTGCTTGGCCGAGCGAGGCTTCTTCATCACCGCGCGCAAGACCGACCCTGCGGCCAAGAACGCTGAGCAAGCGGTCGATATGGCCTTTGTGTTCAGCAACTGGAACCGCGGCATCGAGAACTGGCGCTTTGGCCTGCCCAGCTCAAATGCCACCGAGCCCGATGCTCGCGCCCACACGGTGCTGGATCGCAGCCTGCTGCGTGCCGGCGAGACGCTGTCCATGAAGCATTTCTTCCGGCTGGAGAATGCGCAAGGCTTGAGTCTGGCCAAGCCCGAACTTTTGCCGGATCGTGTCAAACTGACCCACGAGGGCAGCGGCCAACAGATCGAGCTGCCGCTGAGCTGGCCAACGGTGCGCAGCAGCAGTTCGCAGTGGCTGATTCCGGCCAATGCTAAATTGGGCCGCTACCGGATCACGCTGGAGCGAGGACTAGCCGATTCTCAACGCAGCCGCACTTGGCCCAGTGCAGAGTTTCGGGTCGAGGAATTCCGCGTCCCCTTGATAGACGCACGCTTGAGTGGCCCCAAGGTCTTGGCGATAGCGCCGAGCGAGTTGCGCCTGAGTGCGCAGCTGAACTATATGGCCGGCGGCGGCTTGGCCCAGGCACCGCTCAAACTCAGCGCCATGTTGAGGCCACGTGCCTTGAGCTTCGCCGGTTTTGAAGAGTTTGTGTTCGATCCGCCGCGCGATCGCGGGGCGAATGTGGGATCAAGCGAGCCCGACTATCAGGAGCAAGAAGGCGCCGAGGGCGAGAACCGCACGATGCAGCGCGACGGTAAATTGGTGGTCGACAAGCTGGCCGGCCTGACCGACCGCAATGGCGCTGCCGAGTTTTTGCTCAAACCGCTGCCCAAGCTGGCCCGCGCCAGCGAGTTGCTGGCCGAGCTGAGTTTTCAAGACCCGAACGGCGAAACCAAGACGGTGGCGCAGTTGTTGCCGCTGTGGCCGTCCAAGCTGGTGCTGGGCTTGCGCAGCAAAGGCTGGGCCAGCAATGTCGATGGCAAACTGGGCTTTAGCGCCGTGGCGCTGGACACGAGCGGCAAGCCTCTGGCCGGTCAGGCGATCGAAGTGAAAGCGCGATTGCATCAAATGATCAGCACCCGCAAGCGCATGGTGGGCGGCTTTTATGCCTATGACAACCGCAACGAGGTCAAGGAGTTGGGCTCGGTGTGCAGCGGCCGCAGTGACGACAAAGGTCTCTTGACCTGCGAGACCAAGCTGGCGGTCGCCGGCGAGGTGGAGTTGGTGGCCAGCGCCAAAGACAGCGAGGGGCGGGCGGTGCAGGCGGCCAGCAGCGTCTGGGTGACGCGCCAGGGTGAGCTTTGGTTTGAGCAAGACAACGACGACCGCATCGATGTGTTGGCCGAGAAGAAGCGTTACGAGCCCGGTGAGACGGCGCGGCTGCAAGTGCGTATGCCCTTTCGCGAAGCGACGGCGCTGGTGGCGGTTGAGCGCGAGGGCGTGATCGAAACCAAGGTCATGACGCTGCGCGGCAGTGATCCCACCATTGAGCTGAAGATCGATAAGGCCTGGGCGCCTAACGTCTATGTCAGTGTGCTGGCTTTGCGCGGGCGGGTGTTTGAGGTGCCCTGGTATTCGTTTTTCCGCTGGGGTTGGCGTGCGCCGGTCGACTGGTGGCGAGCCTGGCGCGAGGGGCGCAATATGCCCGCGCCCACTGCGATGGTGGACTTGGCCAAGCCCTCATTCAAGCTGGGTGTGGCCGAGCTGCAAATCGGTCTGGCCGAGCATCAGTTGCAGGTTGCGGTGAGCACAGACAAGCCGCAGTACAGCGTGCGCCAGACGGTGCTGGCCCGTGTCAAGGTGAGCCAGAACGGGCGTCCGCTGGCCGGTGCCGAGCTGGCGTTTGCGGCGGTTGACGAGGGCCTGTTGGCCCTGCATGGCAATGCCTCTTGGGATCTGTTGCAGGCCATGATTCGGCGCCGCAGTTGGGGGGTGGAGACGGCCACCGCGCAAAGTGAAATCATTGGTCGGCGTCACTACGGCCGCAAGGCGGTAGCCGCCGGCGGCGGCGGCGGGCGCGCGCCCACGCGCGAGTTGTTCGATACCTTGTTGCTGTGGCGGCCGCAGGTGATGCTCGACGCGCAAGGCGAGGCTTTGATTGAAGTGCCCTTGAATGACTCATTGACGAGTTTTCGCTTGGTCGCCATTGCCGACGCCGGAGCGAGCAAATTTGGCACCGGCCAGACCTCGGTGCGCGTGACGCAGGATTTGCAACTGCTGTCGGGTTTGCCGCCTTTGGTGCGCGAGGGCGACCAGTTTCAGGCCGCACTGACGCTGCGCAACAGCACGGCGCGCGAGATGAAGCTGCGTGTCAGCTTGCAGGGCAGCGGCAGCGGCGGAGCGAATGGCGCGGCCAAAGCAATCAACCCAGCCGCGCAAGACCTGACCCTGGCGGCAGGGGCGGCCAAGGAGTTGCAATGGCCGCTGCTGGTGCCGAGCGGTGTGGACAAAATCGTTTGGGAGGCGCAGGCGCAGGAGGTCGGCGGAGCCGCTCGCGATCAAGTCAAGCTGAGTCAGCGCGTATTGCCTGCGTTGCAGGTGCAAGTGTTGCAGTCCAGCCTGACGCAGCTTGATGGCAGCTTGAGTCAAGCGATGGCGCCGCCGCAGGATGCTTGGCCGAAGGACGGACCAAAGCGAGGTGGCGTCAATGTGGTGCTGCAGGCTCGCTTGGCGGGTGATTTGCCGGGTCTGCGGCGCTTTTTTGAGCAATACCCTTACAGCTGCTTGGAGCAGCAAGCTTCGCAGGCCATCGGCCTGCACGACGATGCGCGTTGGAAGCTGTTGATGAATCGCCTGCCCGGCTATCTGGACGGCGACGGGCTGGCGAGCTTCTTTCCGCCGAGTGAGGGCGACAGGGCTGCCGGCAGTGATCGCCTGACGGCCTATCTATTGGCCGCCGCACATGAGTCAGGGCGCGAGTTGCCTGCAGCTGCGCGGGAGCGCATGTTGGACGGGCTGAGCGCCTTCGTCGAAGGCCGGGTCGTGCGCAAAACCTGGTCACCGCGCAGCGCACAAGTGGACGGCGAGGTGCGGCGCTTGGCGGCGCTGGAGGCTTTGTCGCGCTACGGGCGGGTCAGTGCGGCAGGCTTGGGAACGGTCGATGGGCGCAATTTGTCGACCTGGCCCAGCGCGGCCGTGATCGATTGGCTGAGCCTGCATCGGCGCAGCGCCAAAGCGCCGCAACGTGAACAGCGGATGGTTGATGCGCAGGCGCTCTTGCGCAGCCGGCTGAACTATGCAGGCACCATGCTGAAGTTCAGCAATGAAGACGAGGACGCTTGGTGGTGGCTGATGGACAGCGCCGACGGCAATGCCGCGCGCTTGGTTCTGGCCGCGCTGGACGATCCGGCATGGGCGCCCGAATTGCCTCGCTTGATGCAGGGTTTGCTGGCGCGCCAACGCGGCGGCGCCTGGGCTACGACGACGGCCAATCTCTGGGGCGTGTTGGCGCTGGACAAGTTTGCGGCGCGCTTGGAGGCGGTCAAGCCTGGTGGTCAGACCTTGGTTTCGTTCGGCGGCCAAAGTCAGACGCAAGATTGGAGCCGCAAGCCCGAGGGCGCGACGCTGTTGCTGCCCTGGAGCGAGGGCCGGTTGAAGCTTCAGCAACAAGGTGCGGGCACGCCCTGGGTGACTGTTCAGTCCTTGGCGGCGGTCGCGTTGACGCAGCCCTTGAGCGCCGGGTATCGGATCACGCGCGAGTTGCTGCCGGTGGAGCAAAAGCTGGCCGGCCGTTGGTCGCGCGGTGACTTGATGCGGGTGCGGCTGAAGCTGGATGCACAAAGCGATATGAGCTGGGTGGTGCTGTCCGATCCCTTGCCTGCGGGTGCCGCGATCATGGGTTCGGGCTTGGGCGGGGATTCGAGTCTGGCTCTGCAGCCGCTCGCCAATGCTCCAAAGACCAGTGCCCAGCGCCGCCCCACTTATGAGGAGCGTAGCTTTGAGGCTTGGCGCGGCTATTTCGACTTCCTGCCGCGCGGCCAGCATGAGTTTGAGTACACGGTGCGGCTGAACAATGCCGGGCGCTTCGTGCTGCCCGGCACGCGCGCCGAAGCGCTGTATGCACCGGAGCAATTTGGTGAACTGCCGCAGGGGGTGCTGGAGGTTGCACCTTGAGGCAAGGCTGTTGTTGGCTGCTGGCCATGGCCATCGGCTTGGGGCTGGCCGAGCCGGCCTTGGCCCAGCCCAGCTTCGAGCAGGTGCGCGCGGCGCACCGGGTCTCTGACTTTTCCTTGCTGGCGGCGAATGGCGAAAGCTTGCAAACCCTGCGCCTGGATCACCAGCGGCGGGCACTCGATTGGGTGGCGCTGGACGAGGTTTCGCCGGCCTTGCTACAGGCCTTGTTGCTGGGCGAAGACAAGCGCTTTTTTGAGCACAGCGGCGTCGACTGGAGCGCGGTGGCGCGCAGTGCATGGGGCAATTTATGGAATACCCGCACCCGTGGTGCGTCCACCCTGACGATGCAATTGGCCGGTCTGATCGATGCAGGCCTGGCGCGCCCTGCCGGCGGGCGCAATTTGCAACAAAAGCTCGGCCAGGTGCTGCTGGCCGGCCGCTTGGAGCGTCAATGGAGCAAAGCGCAGATTCTTGAGGCCTACCTGAATAGCGTGCCGTTTCGCGGCGAAGTTGTTGGGATCAATGCACTGGCCCAGACCTTGTTTGGCAAGCATCCGATCGGGCTGAGCCCGGAGGAAGCGTCCTTGGCCGCGGCGATGCTGCGCGCGCCGAATGCCTCTGCCGAGCTCCTGGCCCAGCGTGCTTGCAACTTGCTGCAGCTGATGGGGCGTGCGCAGGAGCCTGGCTGTGCTGCGCTCAAGGGCGATACCGCCGCCCTGCTGGCGCGCCGCCCGGCCAAGCCATTGGGCGAGCAACTGGCACCGCATTTCGCCCGCCAGGTTTTGCGTGCTGATGGCCCGGCGCAGCAGCGCAGCAGCCTTGACGCAGGCTTGCAGCGTTATGCACTGGGGCTGCTGAAGCAGCAGTTGAACGAGCTGGCGGGACGCAATGTGGAGGACGGCGCGGTGATCGTGCTGGACAACGCCAGCGGCCGGGTGCTGGCCTGGGTGGGATCCAGCGGCGAGCTGTCGAGCGCGGCGCAAGTGGACGGCGTGCTGGCGCGGCGCCAGCCGGGTTCGACCTTGAAGCCCTTTGTTTATCAGCTGGCCTTGGAGAAGCGCTTGATCACGCCGGCCAGCCTCTTGGATGATTCGCCCGCGCAGATCAGCACACCGGCGGGCCTGTATCTGCCGCAGAACTATGACAAGGAATTCAAGGGTTATGTGTCGGCCCGCAGCGCACTTGGCAACAGCCTCAATGTACCGGCGGTGCGTTTGACCGCCATGTTGGGCGCCGAACAGGTGTTTGAGCGCTTCAATGCTTTGGGTCTGGCGCTGCCCGAGACCAGTGGTTTTTATGGCCTGTCGCTGGCGCTGGGCAGCTCGGATGTGAGCTTGCTGGCGCTGAGCAATGCCTATCGCGCCATGGCCAACGGAGGGCAATATTCAGCCGTGCGTTTGCGCTTGGCCGACGTCCAGCCGGCCGCGCGCCGGGTCAGCACACCGGCGGCCAGCTTCATCACCGCCGATATGCTTTCGGATAACAGCGCCAGAGCGCGCACTTTTGGCTTTGACAGCGTGCTCGCCACAGACGGCTTTGCGGCGGTCAAGACCGGCACCAGCAAAGATATGCGCGACAACTGGTGTCTGGGTTTCACGCAGACCTACACGGTTGGCGTTTGGGTCGGCAATGCCAGCGGAGAGGCCATGCATGGGGTCAGCGGGGTCAGTGGCGCGGCGCCGATCTGGGCCAAGCTGGTTCGTTATCTGCACCGGGGCCAGGCCTCCAAGCCGCCCCGGCCACCGGCTGGCGTCGTGCAGCAGCGGGTCACGTTCGAGGCCGATCGGGAACCGGCCCGGCCGGAATGGTTCGTCGTCGGCACCGAGCAGGCGCGCATGCAGGCAACGGCGCAGATGCGCTCGAACCGTGGCTTAGGTATTGCTAACCCATTGGACGGCAGCATCTATGCGCTTGATCCTGATATCCCGGCCCAGGCCCAAATGATCCGTTTTGAGGGTCAGGCGGGTCGCTGGGAATTGAACGGCCGGGTGCTGGGCGCGGGCAACCAGTGGTCTTGGGCGCCTTGGCCCGGCCAGCATCATTTGCGTTTGCTGGGCGGGCAGGGTCAGGTCTTGCAGCAGCTGCGTTTCGAGGTGCGCGGCGCGACGCTCAAGGCTGCGAAGCGCTGATGTCTTGCTGGCTGCCGAGAAGGGGGGCGGTCGGGGGCAGGGCATCACCTATCCATGCGTTCAACAGCGTATAGGTCACCGCCAACACGACCGGGCCTATGAAAAGCCCAACCAAGCCGAAGGCGAACAAGCCGCCGATGACGCCGGCAAAAATCAGCAGCAACGGCAGATCGGCGCCCTTTTTGATCAACCAGGGCCGCAAGAAGTTGTCCATCGTGCCGACGACCATGGTCCAGAGCAAGAGCAAGGTGCCCCAGAGGTTGTCGCCGCCCCAGTACAGCCATGCAACCGCCGGCAACAGCACCGGAATCACGCCTATCTGAGCCAGGCACAGCATCAACATCACGGCGGTCAGCAAGCTGGCCAGAGGCACGCCGGCAACCCACAAGCCCAGACCACCCAGTACCGATTGCACCAAGGCTGTCACGACGATGCCCAGCGCCACGCCGCGAATCGCCTGGCCGGCCAGGGTGATGACGGCTTCGCCTTGGTCGCCAGCGAGGCGCCGGCCAAAACCGCGCACTGTGTGTGCTGCGGTTTCGCCATTGCTGTAGAGAATGCCAGCCAGCACCACGGTCAACAAGAACTGCAGCCCGACCAGCCCCAAGCTGCCGGCCTGAGCCGCAGTCCATCTGAGCGCGACACCAAGATAGGGCTTGGCCAGCGCCACCAAGGGCGCGATCCCGTCGACGGTCACGCGGTGCCAAGCGACGGCCAGGTTCTCTCCCACCAAGGGCACCGAAGCCAGCCATTCGGGCGGTTCGGGTAGATCGGTCACGCTCAAGGAGCTGGCCAAGGCAATCAACTCGTCGGCATGGGCCACGACGGTACTCAGTGCAATCGTCAAGGGTACAAACAAGACCAGCAGCAGCAGGGTGACCATGACCAGCGTGGCGAGGCTGCGGCGCCCCAGCAAGCGGCGCTGCAGGGCTCGCATCATCGGCCAGGTCGCCACCACAATCATGGTGGCCCAGATCAAGGCTCCGATGAAGGGCGACAGTATCCACAACGAGGTCAGCATCAGCAGGGCAATGCTCAGGATGGCGAGCATGGTGCGAGTCAGTTCGGGTTTTGCTGATGTCATGAAGTGTCAGGTCTTGATGATGAGGAAGCGAGGGAGCAGGCAGGCTCAATTTTGATGGCAAGCTTCCCTATTCTTTCAAATACTTGTCGTAGATCGCCTGGAAGCGACCACTGTCCTTGAGCTGTTTGAGGCCCAGATTGAAATCATCACGAACCTTGGGGTCGCGAAAAATCGGACGGTAGTCCATCGGGTTGACGCTCGTGAATGGATGCTCCTGTACCGACGCCATGGCAAAGCCATCTTTTTTCAGCTTCAAGGCAAAGTACTTGAAGATATTGCGGTCGCTCAGCACCACGTCGTAGCGGCCTTTGATCAAGGTCTTGACCTGCGCTTCCTGATCATTGAGTTCGGCGTAACGCCTTGTGCCTTGCAATGCGCTCAGCCATTCCGGATACCTTGCTGCCGCGCCTCGAAAAGACACCACGCTCAGCCCTTGTAAGTCGCCGGGCTTCTTGATCTGCAGTTGGCGGCCCTGCAGGGTGATGAAAACGTTGTCGTAGATGACCGCCGGCACGCCGTAATGGCCGCCGGCCGAGCCGAGATCTTGGCCCAGGTCGGTCATGGCAGCGTCGACTGTCTTGTCCTTGAAAGACAGAGGAATGGGGGCAAAGGGCACGTAGTCAGGCTTGAGCACATGGCCTTTGTAGGCCAGAGCTTCCCCGATCACCTCCAGCTCTATGCCGGAATTCGTTTCGGGGAAACAAAAGGGCGGAATCTTCTCGCCGAATGCCATCTTGACTTCGATTGCCAGCGCCAAAATTGGCATTAGCAAAAAGACAAAGCAGGCAAAAGAACGAGCATTCATGGGCAAACTGTCTTTCGCTTTGAAGCGTTGATTTTGAATGATTGTGCATGAAGTCAATGCTCATTGGCCCCTTGCTCAATTCGGCGAAAATCGGCCTATGGCCAAGAAACCTACCCATGTCAGCGAGACACCTGCGACCCAATTTTTGCGGCAGCACAAAATAGCTTTTACCGAGCATGTTTACGATTATGTGGAGCGCGGTGGCACCGCCGAGTCGGCTCGCCAACTCGCGGTGCCCGAGCACCAGGTGGTCAAGACTTTGGTCATGCAGGATGAGAAGGCGCAGCCCTTGATCGTACTGATGCACGGTGACGCGCAAGTCAGCCTGAAGGCCTTGGCGCGGCAAATTCCCTGCAAAAAGGTCGAACCCTGCAAGCCCGAGGTGGCGCAGCGACATAGTGGCTATCTGGTCGGCGGAACCTCGCCCTTTGGGCTGCGCAAATCAATGCCGGTGTTTGTTGAAGCGACTATTTTGGATTTGCCCAGCATCTGCATCAATGGCGGACGGCGTGGCTTTCTGGTCGGCATCGACCCGAAAATCTTGCCCGAATTGCTGGGCGCGAAGCCGGTCAACTGTGCCGGAGCAGACTAGGGACATTGCGTGCTTGCCCGCAATGTCGGATGAGTCGCGAAAGCTCCAAGCGCAATGCAGCCACAATAGCGCCCCATGCAAGAAACAATTTACCCTCTGCTGGCCGGCGTTATCGGCTACCTCATCGGCTCCTTGTCCTTCGCCGTCATCATCAGCCGCGTGATGGGTTTGTCCGACCCGCGCAGTTATGGCTCGGGCAATCCGGGTGCCACCAATGTGCTGCGCTCCGGCAACAAGCTCGCAGCTGTGCTGACGCTGGTGTTTGATGCCTTGAAGGGCTATGTGGCCGTCATCTTGGTGCTGCTTTTTGGCGCGCGCTTTGGTCTGGGCGAGGGCACCGCGGCCCTTGTCGGTTTGACGGCTTTCCTTGGCCATTTGTGGCCCGTGTTTTTCCGCTTCAAAGGCGGCAAGGGCGTGGCGACGGCGGCCGGCGTCATCATGGCCTTGAACCCCTTGCTGGGCGCGGCGACCTTGGCGACCTGGGCCATCATTGCTTACTTCTCGCGCTATTCCTCGCTGGCAGCAATTGTGTCCGCGGTGTTTGCGCCGGTCTATCAAATGCTGATTTGGGGCAGCGGCCCCATGGTTGGGGTCTTGGTGCTGATTGGTTTGCTGCTCGTCTGGAGGCATGCCGACAACATCAAGAAGCTGCTCAAGGGCACCGAGAGTCGTCTGGGTCAGAAGGCCGCCGGTGCAGTGCCAGCGGCCGATAGCAGCAAAAAGCATCCCCATGGTGTCGGCCCGCACGCGCATGGCCATTCCCATAAACATCCGAAGAGAAAAGGCAATTGATATGAGTATCGAGAGATTTGACGTCGGCGCCCGCATGTCCGAAATGGCGGTCTGCAATGGTGTGGTGTATCTGGCCGGTCAAGTGCCGGAAGACGCGACGCAAGACATCACGGGCCAGACGGCGCAGGTGTTGGTGGCAATTGACGCCTTGTTGGCGCGCGCCGGCAGCGACAAAACCAAGATCTTGCGGGCGCAGATTTTCATTGCCGACCTGGCCGATTTTCCCGGCATGAACGCAGCTTGGGATGCCTGGGTGGTGCCCGGCCATACGCCGCCGCGCGCCACGGTTGAGGCCAAACTGGCCCGCCCCGAATGGAAGGTCGAGATCGTCGTCACTGCGGCGGTCTGAAACGCGAAACGCTTCAAGACAACCGCAATGGGCATGCAGCCATGTCAAGCCCGGACCCAGTGCTAAAGCAGCCAAGCTCCATGCTTGAACGTGCCCGCCGTGCCTTGCGCGAATTCTGGCCTTTGCTGGCGATCGTATTGCTGGTGATGGGCGCGTCGCAGTGGGCGCAGCAATGGCAGGCCGGTACGCAAGCCGACAGCTTGCGAGCCTTGGTGCGGCCCGGCGATATCGTCATGCTGTCCAGCACCGACTGTATTTTTTGCAAGCGCGCACGTACGTGGCTCGATGCAGAGAAGATTGCATACAGCGAGTGCTTTATCGAGAACGATGCAGCTTGCGCGGCACTCTACCGTGCCCAGATGGCTCCGGGTACGCCGACCTTCTTGGTCAAGGGCCAACGCATTGTCGGCTTCGACAAGCAGCGCATGGTCGAGGTTTTGACTGGCAGCGCAAGGTAACAAACAGCCCGCGGCGGTAGGTCAGCGTGCGGGCATTTTGAGGTGCTCAATCGTTCGTCCGCCTCGCTGAGTTTTGGGCGGTGTCGGCAGTATCGGCGGTGCGAACCCAGCTTGCGCGCTGTTATCGCGCCCAAACCTTCGTCAGCCTTCCAAACCCTTCCGGGTTCTGTAGCGCAGCCTCAGCTTGGCCGCTTGTATCGCGCCTAAGCCTTCGTCAGCCTGCCAAACCCTTCCGGGTTTGGCAGTGCAGTCTCAGCTTATCCGCCTGTATCGCCGCTAAGCCTGAACTAGCCTGATGACGCCTTCCGGCCTCATCAGTGCGAGTTCAGCTTGTGCGCTTGTATCGCGCCCAAGCCTTCGTCGGCCTGCCAAACCCTTCCGGGTTTGGCAGTGCAGCCTCAGTCTTCGCTATTGAACACGAGCTTGAGTTCGTGGGTCTGCTTTTCGCCATTGCCTTCGAAGCGCCATTCCATCAGCGCTTCGATCACAGCCTTGTCGAAGAGCTTGGGCGGCGCTGCTTCCAGAATGACAACTTCGGTGACTTTGCCATCGGGTCCGATTTGCAATTGCGCCTTCACGGAGCCTGACGTGACGCCCTTTTTGGTTGCAGCCGAGGGGAACTCCGGCGGCACTTTCTTCAACACCTTGGGTGCCGCCATGGCGCTGGTGGCGATCAGCAGCGCGCTCAGCAGGCCAAGGCCCATACGCGACCATTGAGACAGGGATGGATTGAAATTTCTCATTGCTTTCCTTGCGGTGCCGTAATCGATTATGAGTGGGTATGACTTATTGGACGCGGAAGAATCCGACCGCTTCCAAGAGGCGCGATGAGCTGCTGGTCAAGGCTTCAGTGGATTTGCTCAAGGCGCTGACCAAGGACGCATTCTGCTGCGTGCTGCGGTCCAGTTCATTCATGGAGTGATTGACCACGCCGACGCCGGTGGCCTGCTCCTGCGCCGAGTGCGAAATCTCTTCGATCAGCTTGCCCATGTCATTGACTTCGTTGACGACGCTGCTGATGGTGACGCCGGCATTGTTGACCAAGGCAGTGCCAGTTTCAACCTTGACGGTCGATTCCTGAATCAGCACCTTGATCTCTTTCGCGGCACCGGCGGCTCGTGAGGCCAGCGCCCGCACTTCCGAGGCCACGACGGCGAAGCCGCGGCCATGTTCTCCGGCCCGGGCCGCTTCAACGGCAGCGTTCAGCGCCAGAATATTGGTTTGAAAGGCAATGCCGTCAATCACGCCGATGATGTCGCCGATCTTGTGCGAGCTGGCACTGATTTCTTGCATGGTGGCCACCACTTGCGACACCACCTTGCCACCGGCCGAGGCCGAGTTGCGGGCCTTGGTGGCAATGCCGGCGGCTTTGCGGGTCAACTCGCTGGCACCGCTCAGATTGGCCGCAATTTCTTCGACCGAGGCCGCCGTGGTTTGCAGGCTGGAGGCCGAGCGTGCGGTGCGATCTGAAAGATCGACATTGCCGCTGACGATTTGACCGGTGCTTTCGGCCACATCGTTGGCTGCGGAGCCGACGCTGCTGACCACGCCTGCCAGTGCTTGCTGCATGGCCTGCATCGAGTCCAGCATCTGTCCCAGTTCATCGGTGCCCGAGGCTTCAAATTGATGGGTCAGATCACCATTGCGAATGGCTTCCGAAGCGGCCTGCGCTTGCTTGATCGGGTTCACGATGGAGCGGACGATGGCCAGGCCACCCAAACTGCCAATCAGCACAGCAACGATCACCAAGATCACCGTCACCAGGACTGAATTTCGCGCCAATTCTCCGCCCGAGACGGCCAGGTCATTGGCATGTTCGAACTGAAGATCAACCAGGCCTTTGAGGCCTTCTTGATAGCTTTGCTGGGCTGGGCGCACATCGGTGATCAGGCTCTCGCGGGCCTCATCCGGGCTGCCGTCAATTTGCACCTTGCGAAACTTCGCGACCGAGGCAAAGAATTTGCCTTGCGCGTCTTTGACCTGATTCAGCAGGTCGGATTCGCGGCCCTTTTCTGGGTCGCTGAGCAGCGCGGCGAGTTGTTTTTCGCTTTCTTGCAGTGCTCCGTCAATCAGGGTTTTCTGCTTTTTGATCGCGCCGGCCGAGTCCAGCAGCAGCAAGTCGCGCGAGGCGCGTGCCACCACATTGACTTGCCCCTCAAGCGCATTGGCGGCTGCGATTTTGACCAAACTGTCTTTGGCTGTTTTGTCCAGGTCCTTGGCCAGTCTATTGGCGCTGTAAGCGCCATAGCCTCCGATGATGGTGAGCAAAATGATTAGAAGACCATAGCTCAAGGCCAGACGCTGGCTGATACGCAGCTTGCTAAGGAAGTTCATAGGTGCGCTTTCTACCGTACCGCCGCAGGCGGGTTCACCGCTCCACCCCATGTGGATTACGGTCGACCACAGCTACTTCGACAGAGCCAAAAACTTCTTGAGCTTTTTTCTCTGCTTAATCTGTGGCGAGGCCAAGCGTAACTGGATCGCCGCGACCCAATCGAATGATTTGCGCCGTTTCGCCGGTCAGATCGATCACGGTGGTAGGTTCACGCGGGCAGGCCCCGGCGTCGACGATGACTTGCAGCTGGCGGTCGAAGCGCGCGGAAATTTCGCTTGCGTCATTCATAGGTTCTTGCTCGCCGGGCGCGATCAGCGTGGTGGCCAGCAGGGGCTGGCCAAGCATGGCCAAAAGCTCTTGGGTGACGCGGTGTTCTGGCACTCGCAGGCCTATGGTGCGGCGCGAGGGATGCGAAAGCCGCCGCGGCACTTCCTTGGTCGCTTCAAGAATAAAGGTGAAGGGGCCAGGTGTTGCCAGCTTGAGCAGGCGGTATTGGCTGTTGTCGACGCGGGCGTAGCTGGCCAACTCGCTGAGATCGCGGCACAGCAGGGTCAGGTGATGCTTGTCGTCGATACCGCGAATGCGGCGCAGCGCTTCTGCCGCGGCTTTGTCATCAAGGCGGCAGACCAGGGCGTAGCTGGAGTCGGTCGGGATCGCGCCAATGCCGCCTGCATTGATGATCTGCGCCGCTTGTTTGAGAAAGCGTTGTTGCGGGTTCTCGGGATGAACTTCGAAATATTGGGCCATGCAGCAATTGTGTACCCGCTGCGGCCCAAATGGCGGCTACTGTGTGCTGGCCGACGGCCAATGTATGCGCGCTTCCAACAGTTGCCAGATTGGGCTCAAGCGACCTGGCAGATCCTTCATGTGGCCGAGGTCGGTGCGGCTTTCCTCGGGCGAATGAAAGTCCGATCCGCGCGAGGCAAGCAACTTGAATTCCAGCGCGGTTTCGGTGTATTTGACTGCGTCGGCATCGCTGTGACTGCCGGTGACAACCTCGATGCCGCGCCCGCCATGGCCGATGAACTCGGTGATCAGCGCATATTCCTCGGTGGGGGTGAAGTTGTAGCGGGCCGGGTGCGCGAGCACTGCCTGGCCACCGGCCTCAAGAATCCAGCGCATCGCGTCGCTCAAGCGGGCCCAGCGGTGCTCAACATAACCCGGCTTGCCCTCGGTCAGGTAACGCCTAAACACCTCGGAGATGTCGTCGCAATGCCCGGCCTCGACCAAAAAGCGCGCAAAGTGGGTGCGCGAAATCAGCTCGGGATTGCCGACATACTTCAGCGCGCCCTCGTAGGCGTCCTTGATGCCGACTTGGGCCAAGCCTGCCGCCATGTCCCGCGCCCGCTGCTCACGCCCGCCACGGGTTGCGCGCAGCCCTTCGACCAAGGGCGCGTTGCGATGATCGAAACCAAGACCCACGATGTGCACGACACGACCGGCAAAGCTGACCGACACCTCGACCCCGGTCAGATAGGGCAGACCCAAGGCCATTGCCGCATCCATTGCACGCTGCTGGCCGCCCACTTCGTCATGGTCTGTCAAAGCCCAGAGCTCGACCCCATTGACCTTGGCGCGTGCCGCCAAGACCTCTGGCTCGAGCGTGCCGTCCGACACCTTGGAGTGGCAATGCAGGTCGGCATTCCAGAGGTGATTGAGGGGGTTGAGGATAGGAGTGTTCACGTTGCTATTTTAGGAGCAGGCGTCAAACCATCGCCTCAACAATCATTTGCACTCTCTGCTGGCCCTGGTATTCGTCCAGACTGAGCCGATAGGCCATCTGGCCCTGCGTCGGCAGTGGCTCGATATGGCCGAACCAAATCGCATCACGCAGCGTGCCGGCTTGGCGCAGCCGCAGCTTCATATGCTTTTCACCGACGATGCGCTGCGAGATGATCTCGACCGGGTCGCAAAACAGCGGCGCCTCGAAGGCCTGGCCCCAGACCTGCGCCTCCAAAGCCCGCACGCTGGCCGGGTTGAAATGCTCGGCCGCCAAGGGCCCATCGGTGCGCAGGGTGCGGGTCAAGGCCGCCGCGTCCAGCCATTCGCCGGCGACTTGGCGCATGGCCGCGTCGAAGCGCTCGAATCCATCTTCTTCCAAGGTGCAGCCTGCTGCCATCGCGTGGCCGCCAAACTTCTTCAGCAGTTGCGGGTGGCGCTTGCTGACCAGGTCGAGCGCGTCACGCAAATGAAATCCGGCAATCGAGCGCCCCGAACCCTTGAGCTGCCCATCGGCGCCGCGCGCGAACACAAAGGTTGGGCGGTGGATGCGGTCTTTCAGCCTGGAGGCAATGATGCCGACCACGCCTTCATGGAATTCGGCTTCGAAGATCGCCAACGCCGGCGGCGGCTCACCCGCCAAGCGCGGGTCTTGCATCAAGGCATCGAGTTTGAACTCGGCCTGCTCGCGCATATCGGCCTCGATCACGCGACGCTCGCGGTTGATCGCATCGAGCTGCTTGGCCAGCTCCAGCGCACGGCTGGGGTCATCAGTTAACAGGCATTCAATGCCCAGCGTCATGTCCGACAAACGGCCGGCCGCATTGATGCGAGGCCCCGGCGCAAAGCCCAGATCAACGGCATTGGCGCGCGCGCTGTCGCGGCCGGCGGCACTGAACAGCGCCGCCACGCCGGCATGTGCTCGGCCGGCGCGCATGCGCTTCAAGCCCTGGGCGACCAGGCGGCGGTTATTGGCGTCGAGCTTGACGACATCGGCCACCGTGCCGAGTGCGACCAGATCGAGCAGGCCGTCGAGCTTGGGTTGATTGCTGGCGTCAAAGCGGCCACGCGAGCGCAACTCGCTGCGCAGCGCCAGCAAGACATAGAAGGCCACGCCAACGCCGGCCAGGTTCTTACTCTCAAACATACAGCCGGGCTGGCTGGGGTTGACTATTGCCTCCGCCAGCGGCAGCTCGGTGACGCCGTCAAACACGGCCGGCAGGTGATGGTCGGTGACCAGTACCTTGAGCCCCAGCGCCTTGGCGTGCGCGACGCCGGCGATGCTGGCGATGCCGTTGTCGACGGTCATCAAGAGCTGTGGATGGCCCCCTTGCGCCAGTGCCAAGTCAACAATGGCCGGCGTCAAGCCATAGCCGTGGATGGCGCGGTCCGGCACCACATAGCCGAGCCGGTCGGGTGCAGCGCCGAGCAGGGCCAAGCCGCGCAAGGCCACGGTGCAGGCCGTGGCGCCGTCGCAGTCGTAATCGGCGACGATGCAGATGCCTTGCTGGGCCTCTATGCAGTCGGCCAGCAAGCGGGCTGCCTCGGCAATGCCTTTCAAGCCGCTGGGCGGCAACAGCTTCGCCAAGCCATCGTCCAACTCCTCAGCGCTTTTGACGCCACGGGTCGCGAATAGCTGGGCCAAGAGCGGCGACAGCCCTGCTTGCTCAAGCGTCCAGGCGGCGCGTGGCGCCGGCTCACGTTGGATCAAATGCGGCTGATGGCTCGCCAGCTGGCCAGAGGCTGTGCTCATAAGGCTTCCAAGCAGCGTGCCGTATCGGCGCGCGGTGTCAGCATGGCGTGCCAAAGCTTGAGCAAAAGTGGCCGCTCGGCTGCGACCCAGGTACGCGCATGGCGCTCGCCGCAAAGCGTCAGGCGCAAGGCCGTGTCGCCCCCTCTGGCCTGCGCCAACAGCGCCGCGATTGGGCCTGCGTCCAGCCGCACCCAGGCATCGCTCCAGGCCTGCCAATCGCCGGCCAACAAGGGTTCTTGCAAGCTGCTGTCAATCTGCAAGTCGGCCGGCAGTGACGTGCTGCTGTTGCTGTCAATGCCGCAGCCGCTGATCCACACCGAGTTCAGCGCCACTGCTCCAGCCGCCTCGCGGGCCTCGTTCAAGGGGTGGTGATGCAACAGCATTTGCGCCTCGTTTTGCAAGGTTCTCAGGCGCCGTGCTTGCGGCATCCAGATGTCGACATTGCGGTGCACGACGCGCTCCAGGCTGGCGCTGCGCAGGCCGGCAAAGCTGGGGTGAGCAATCAGCCATTGATTGCTGCTCAGCCAATGCGAGGTCCAGCCTTCGGCGGCGGGCCAAAGCTCGGCCAAGCTGTCGAAAAAGGCCCGCGACCCGGCTTCGGTCAAGGCCAGGGCCTGCGGCGGCAGGGCGGTGATTTGATCGCTGCCGACCGACAGGTGAATCGGCGACAGCAGAGCCCAAGCTTGGCTATCACTGTAGATTGGTGGCAAGCTCCATGCGGCAGTGGGCAAGCAGCCGTCTGCTGCCTGGCAGCCACGCAGTTCGGCCAGAGCCAGCTCGAGCGGCGTGTTGAAGCTGTATTCGTCGCTGCCGAGCGTCGCGCCCAGAGGGGCGAGCAGCGGCAAGAGCTGGGCCAAATGGGGGAGGTTCAGCTCGGCCAGGGTGTGAGCGGCGGCCTCGCCGACGGCGCTGGCATGGGGAATCATCAAATGCATGGCGCGATTATCCGGGCTGGCACGGTGAAGGCTTGGGGGCTTGTCATGCAAGCTTCATCAACTTGCCATGGCGGCGACATGGCGGGCCGTCAAGCTTGACAGCCATGCAGCACGACTCCGCCCTGGCGCGCGCCGCCGCCGCCCTTGCCAACCCTGCGACCGAAGACGCGGATGGCGCAGCCGCCGCTGATGCGCCGAGCCAGCGCTTTCGCACCGTCTGGATCTCTGACATTCATTTAGGTACGCCGGGCTGTCAGGCCGAAGCCTTGCTTGAGTTTTTGCGCGAAGTTGAATGCGAGCAACTGTTTTTGGTCGGCGACATCATCGATGGCTGGCAGCTGCGGCGTAACTGGTACTGGCCGCAGGCGCATAACGATGTGGTGCAAAAGCTCCTGCGCAAGGCGCGCAAGGGTTGCCGGGTGATCTTTATTCCCGGCAATCACGATGAATTTGCGCGCAAGTATGTCAACCATGATTTTGGCGGCATCGAGGTCGCGCAAGAGTGGATCCATGAGACGGCAGACGGCCGCAAGCTCTGGATTACGCACGGCGACTTGTTTGACGGCGTCATCCAATGTGCGAAGTGGTTGGCCCATGTGGGTGACACGGCGTACGAGTTCACGCTCAAGCTCAACAGCTACCTGAACCGGCTGCGTGCCCGCATGGGTTTGCCTTACTGGAGTTTGTCCAAATATCTGAAGCTCAAGGTCAAGCGCGCGGTCAGCTTTATTTCCGACTTTGAAATCGCGGTCGCCCGCGAGGCCCGCAAACGCGGTGTACATGGCGTGGTTTGCGGCCATATTCATCATGCGGAGCTGCGCGAGATCGACGGGATTCTTTACGCCAACGATGGTGATTGGGTTGAGAGCCTGACCGCCCTGGTCGAGCATGCCGACGGGCGACTGGAAATCCTGGATTGGAGCGAGCGTCATCGGCGCCCGGCGCTCAAGCCTCCCACCGTGCAAGCCAGTAGCGGAGCGACTGTGCTGGCTAACTTAAAATAGGCGTATGACCCTAAACAACCCGCCTGTCACCCTGCTCAGCCGTGAGCAAGCGATTCTTGAATTCAATCGACGAGTGCTGGCGCAAGCGCAGCGCACCGATGTGCCGCTGCTGGAGAGATTGCGCTACGTTTGCATCGTGTCGTCGAATCTGGATGAGTTCTTCGAGGTGCGTTTTGCCGACATGCTGGACGCCGCTCGCGACCCCCAGTCCTCGATCAATAGCCGCGATGTCGAGCGAGTCGGCCGCGCGGCGCATGCGCTGATTGACGAGCAATATTCGATCTTCAATGAAGCTTTGTCGCCCAAGATGCGGGCCGAGAAGATCGTCATCCTGAATCACGCGGACCGCAATGAAGCGCAGCGCCAATGGGTGGCGAAGTACTTCGAGCGCGAGGTGCGGCCATTGCTGGTGCCGGTCGGCTTGGACCCGGCTCATCCCTTCCCGCAGGTGGCCAACAAGTCATTGCACTTCATTGCGCGCTTGTCGGGCAAGGACGCGTTCGGGCGCGACAACCGCATTGCCATCGTCAAAGTGCCTCGCGTGCTGCCGCGCGTGATCAAGTTGCCGGCCATGCTCAGCGACGGGCAGCAAGCCTTTGCGCTCTTGACCAGCGTGATTCGGGCCCATCTGGAGGAGCTGTTCTCGGGGCGCAAGGTCGAGTCTTTCTCGCAGTTTCGCGTCACGCGCGACTCCGAGCTGGAGGTGGACGAGGAAGAAATCGCCAATCTGCGTCATGCGCTGCGCTCGGGCCTGACGACGCGCAATTTCGGCCGTGCCGTGCGGCTGGAAGTGACCAACAGCTGCCCGGCCGAATTGGCGGACTTTTTGCTGGAGCAGTTCGAGTTGCCGGCAGCGGCACTGTACCGAGTCAACGGGCCGGTCAATCTGGTGCGCTTGAACGAGCTGATCGATCAGACCGATGCGCCGCACCTGCGCTTTGTGCCGCATGAGCCGGTCTGGCCGGAGAATCGATTGCCGCGCCAGAAGTCTATTTTCGAGTGCATACGCAAGGGCGATGTGCTGCTGCATCACCCCTTCGAGAGCTTTGATCCGGTCGTGCAGTTTTTGCGCGAAGCGGTTGAAGATCCCATGGTGATGGCCATCAAGCTGACGATTTACCGCACCGGCAGCAAATCGGTCTTGATGGATCTGCTGATTGAGGCGGCGCGGCGCGGCAAGGAAGTGATGGCCGTGGTCGAGCTGAAAGCACGCTTTGACGAGGAGGCCAATATCAATTGGGCCGAGCGTCTGGAGGCGGTCGGCGCTCAAGTGGTGTACGGCATTGTCGGCTTCAAAACCCATGGCAAGCTGATGCTGATCACGCGCCGCGAAGGCAATCGTTTCAAGCGCTATGCCCATTTGTCGACCGGCAACTACAACCCCAAGACGGCACTGCTGTACACGGACCTCGGCTATTTGACCGCCGACCCGGACTTGACGGCCGACGCCGACTCGGTCTTCCGGCAGTTGGCCTCGCTGGGCAAGATCAAAATGCCTCGCAAACTATTGCTGGCGCCGTTCAATTTGCACAGCAGCATGTTGGAGCATCTGGCGCGGGTCGAGCAGGCGGCGCGGGAGGGCAAACCAGCGCGCATCGTCGTCAAGATCAATGCCCTGACCGACACGGAGTTGATCAATGGGCTCTTGAGCGCGGCACAGGCGGGCGCCAAGATCGATTTGATCGTGCGCGGTGCGTGCATGTTGCCGCCGGGCCTGCCCGGCATCAGCGACAACATCGTCGTGCGCTCGGTGGTGGGGCGCTTTTTGGAGCACACGCGGATTGCCTATTTCCGCTGGGGCAGCAGCGATGTTGACGAGGCCTTGTTTTTGTCCAGTGCCGATTGGATGAGCCGCAATATGTTCCGCCGCATCGAGATTGCTTGGCCGGTGCAAGATGCCAAGCTCAGGCAGCGTGTCATCGATGAGGCGCTGCAGCCTTATTTACATGACACCCTGGATGCTTGGCAGCTTGGACCCGATGGCCGTTCGACGCGCGTCAGCGCGTCAGGCATCAGCGCCCAGCAGGCCTTGGTACAGCGATTCTTAGCCAACTAGGGTTAGGGCCATGGACTTGATTTTGTGGCGCCATGCCGAAGCCGAGTTGCTGCAAGAGGGCATGAGCGACTTGCAGCGCCGACTCACCCCCAAGGGCGAGCGTCAGGCCAAGCGCATGGCGGCTTGGCTGAAACAGCGCATGATGGCCAGCACGCGCGTGCTGGTCAGCCCGGCCCAGCGCACCCGCAGCACGGCCGATGCCCTAGGGCGCGAATTTCGCATCGTCCCGAGCATTGCGCCCGACGCCAGCGTCGAGGATTTGCTGGCCGCTGCGCGTTGGTCAGAGGGCAGCGAGGCGGTTCTGTTGGTCGGCCACCAGCCAACATTGGGCCTGCTGGCATCTCGGCTGTTGACCGGCCAAGATCAGGCTTGGGCGGTCAAGAAGGGGGCGGTCTGGTGGTTGAGATCCCGTCTGCGAGAAGGCCAGTCTGAGGTGGTGCTGCAAGCGATGCAGGCCCCGGACTTTTTGTGACTGCAGCTCAGGGCCGGCTTCAGGCCAGATTCAATTCCAGCAAACCGCTGCGAGACCAGGCAGCTGCTTCCTCTTGGAGCAAGAAGTTGGTTCTTGGGTGCTCGATGGCCCAGCCTTTGGCGAGCGTCACTTGCACGCGCCGGCCTTGCCGGCTCAGGCGCATGGCTTGAGGGTCAACCGCGGTGCGGGCATGGCATTTGATCAAGGCCAGACGCAGACTCAAGAGTTGCCAGAGCAGGCTCTCATCGTCCACCAAGTTTTCCAGTTTGCGCAGTCCGCCCCGCTGACCCAAGGCCAGGTCGCCCAGACGCTTGAGTTGATCTTGTGAAAACCCAGCCGCGTCCACATGCGCCAGCAAATAGGCGCTGTGTCGGTGGTGGTCGTGGTGAGAGACCATCATGCCCATTTCGTGCAGGGCCGCCGCCCAATCCAGCTCGCGCTGGCGTTCGCGGGGTGCTCGCTGTAGCAATTGCCCGTAGAAAGTTTGTGCGACTGTCTGCACGCGCCCGGCTTGGGCCAAATCAACGGAAAAGCGGCGCTGCAAGGCCGCCACCGAGGCGTCGCGCATGTCCAGGGCACTCAGACCCAGAGCGGCTGCGCTCTCGGCTTCAAGGCGCTCGATCAGATCAAAGATAACGCCTTGCCTCAAAGCACCCTTGGCGGGTAGCAGCTCGTCAATGCCGAACTGAGTCAGCAAGGTGTAGAGGATGCACAAGCCGCCGCCGACCACGGCGCGGCGGTCTTCCTTCAGGCCGGGCAGCTTGAGCTTGTCCATGCTGCCGGCGGCCAAAGCCTGTTCGATACACCAGCGCAAGCCCGCTTGGGTGATGCGGCCATCCGTCACGCCGCTGGCAGCCAGAATCTGCGCGACCGCACCGACGGTGCCGGAAGAGCCCAGCGCCTCTTGCCACATTGCCGGCTTGAACAGCGTCAAAGCCTCTTCCAATTCGGCGCCAGCAGCCACTTGCGCGGCACGGAAGGCATCGGCGGTGAACTTGCCATCGGGGAAAAACCGCAGCGACAGGCTGACGCTGCCGACCTGAAACGATTCAGCGGTCAGCGGCTTGCGGCCCTTACCCAGAATCATTTCGGTTGAGCGTCCACCAATATCTATCACCAGCCTGGGCAGGGTGGAAGGCTGCATGCGTGCGACGCCGGCAAAGATCAGCCGCGCTTCTTCGCGCCCCGAAATGACTTCGATGGGGTAGCCGAGTGCTTCTTTGGCCAACTCCAGGAAAGCATTGCGGTTGCGCGCTTCGCGCAAGGTTTGGGTGGCCACGGCGCGCACACGCACAGACGGGAAGCCGTTCAAGCGCTGCGCAAAGCGCCGCAGGCAATCAAGGCCGCGCTGCATGGCGACGTCGGTCAGCATGCCGTCGGCGTCGAGGCCGGCTCCCAAACGAACGGTTTCTTTCAGGTATTCGAGGCGTTTGTACTGGCCGCGCGGCATATGCGCGATCTCCAAACGGAAGCTGTTGGAGCCCATGTCGATGGCGGCGAGCGGGGCGGCAATATCGGAACTTAGTGGAGCAACTGGCAAATTCATGCGCGCGATTGTCGGTGTAAATCGCGACAATTTCGGGTCAGGCGATGCGCTTTCGCTGCCCAGATGAAGGGCTTGCCCCGGATAACAACAAAAGCTGCGGCCCGGCTGGCTCGGCGGGCTACTTGACAGGGTTGATAAGATACAGCCAATGCTTGCGCGATGCGCGGCAACCCGAGCTGACCAAACCGCGCCATCTGGGCGCGTTTTAGTTTGGGCGCGCAGTTCACTGGAAAACCATGACTCTTTTATATATCGTGCTGGCGACCCTGGCCGGCGGGCTTTTGTCGGTGTTGATCGCCGCCAGCTTGACCGTGAGCCTGTTGGGGCGCGTGGTCAAACATTTGGTCAGCCTGTCTACCGGCATCTTGCTGGGTACCGCCTTGCTGCAAGTCTTGCCCGAAGCGTTTGAAGGCAAGGCCAGCCCGCAGTCTTTGTTCATGACCTTGTTGGGCGGTTTGATGTTCTTTTTCCTGTTGGAGAAGGCCGAGCTGTACCGCCATACCCATCACCACGAGGGTGACGGACATCACCATCATCATCACTTTGATGTGGAGCAGGCCGGCAAGGGCGGCGTCAGCGTGCTGGTTGGCGACAGCATCCACAATTTTTGCGATGGCATCATCATCGCGGCGGCGTTTTTGACCGATCCGTATTTGGGCCTGGTGACCTCGCTGGCCATCATTGCGCACGAGATACCGCAAGAGGTGGGCGACTACATCGTCTTGCTGAATGCCGGTTTTTCGCGCTCCAAGGCGCTGGCCTTCAATGCGCTATCGGGCTTGGCGGCGGTGATGGGCGGCGTGGTCGGCTATTTTTTGGTCGGGCCTTGGGAGAGCTTGTTCCCCTACCTCTTGGTGGCCGCCAGCAGCAGCTTTATCTATGTGGCTGTGGCGGACTTGATTCCGCAATTGCAGCGCCGCCTGCCGTGGCGCGAGACGGTGCTGCAACTGGCTTGGCTGGGCGGCGGGCTGGGCTTGGTGGTGATGGTCGTGGCGGTTTCAAGTCACGGCCATTGAATCAGGCTTAGGTGCCGCCCGTCCGACTTAACGAACGACCAAGACCGGCGTCGTGCAGTGCGTCAGCACTTTTTGGGTCTCGCTGCCCAGCAGCAAGGCCTGCACGCCGCGGCGGCCATGCGAGGCCATGACGACCAAATCGCACTGGTTGCTGCTGGCATGTTCAATGATGGCTTCCCAGGCGTGTAAGGCTTCGACGGTATGTCCCTCGCAAGCTACGCCGGCTGCATTCGCTGCGTCCAAGGCGTCTTTGACGCGCGCTCCTGCAATGCGTTCTTGAACGTCAAAGAATTCCTGCGGCGGGGTGGGCTGCATCTCGGATACGGCACTGTAGGGGAAGGGCTCTTTGACGCTCAATGCGTACAAAGTGGCGCCGTGAATGCGGGCCATACCGATGGCGGTATTGAGGGCCTTGGCGCTGATTTCAGAGCCGTCGGTGGGAACAAGAATTCGCTTGAACATGGTGCTTATCCTCCGTTGAAGTGCTTTCAGTGTCGTGCCGTGATGGCGTCGGGATCTTGCGCTATGTCAAGAGGTGACGCCAGCCCCTGGCCTCTACCTATTAACCCTTGGCCACAGGCTTGGCCGGGTCGGCCGACCATTCGCTCCATGAGCCGGGATAGAGCAGAGAGCCGCTCAGCCCTGCATATTCCATGGCCAAGAGGTTGTGGCAGGCGGTCACGCCGGAACCGCACTGGTGCACGACCTCTGTCGGTGCGTAGGGCGCCGACAAGGCAGTGAACTCGGCGGCGAGCTCGCTGGCCGGCCTGAAGCAACCATTGGCTTGCAGATTGTTTTTGAACAGGCGGTTGCTGGCGCCCGGAATATGGCCGGCTTGGCTGTCCAGCGCTTCGACTTCGCCACGAAAACGCTCGGGCGCCCGCGCATCGATCAATCTGACACGACCAAGCCGAGCGAGCAATTCGTCGGCGCCCAAGCTGCTCACCAGGCTGTCACTTGGCATGAAATCGCTTGGCTGCGCGGCGGGCAGCGCTTGACTCAAGGCCTGGCCAGCGTCAAGCCAAGCCTGTTGCCCGCCATCGAGCACTGCAACCGGGCTGTGGCCGATCCAGCGCAGCATCCACCACAGCCGTGCCGCGTACATGCCGCCTTGCGCGTCATAGGCCACGACTTGCAGCCCTGGGGCAAGGCCCAAGTCGGCCATACGGCGAGCAAAGCTGGCGCGGTCCGGCAGCGGGTGACGGCCACGAAACTGACCCGTCGCATCAGTCTTGGGGCCGCTGAGGTCGCGGTCCAGGTGCAAATAATGTGCGCCCGGTAAGTGGGCCTTGAGGTAGGCGGTATGCCCAGCGTCGGTGTCGGCAAGATCAAAGCTGACGTCTATCAACAAGACAGGCTGCCCGGCGCGGCTCAGGTCCTGCAATTGCTGGACGGAAACAAGGGTTTGAAAGTGAGTTGGCTTCATGATTCGTTGACCGAGTGTTGGCTGTCGGGAGGAGTACTGGTGGCGCGCAGCAAGGTTGCTGCCAGACCGGCGATGATGATCAAAAGCATGCCGCCAAGCGCCCAAGGCGTGATGGGGTCGCGAAACAGCAAGGCGCCGTAGATGAAGGAGAACACGATGCCCAGATATTGCAAGCAGGCGATCGCCAGCGTCTTGCCTTGTCCGTAGGCGCGCGTCATCAAGAGTTGCGCGGCAGTCGCCAGCAGGCCCACCGCTAACAGCAGACCCGCGCCCTTGAGGCTGTGCTGATGGGGCCCACCCAAGCCGAGCAGGCTTTGCACGCCGGTGCTGAGCGCGCCGGCCAAGGCGCCGCCGAGAGAGAAATAGAACACGATACGGTCTTCGGGTTCGCCCGCCCGGCCAAGTGCCGTCACTTGCAAATAGGCCAGCGCTGCCAACATGCCAGACAGCAAGCCGGCCAAGCCGTGCCAGAGCTGCTGCTGGTCAAGCGTAGGCCGCAAGACCAGGGCTACGCCGACGAAACCCAAAAGCACGGCAGCGACCAATCGGCCGTCAATGCGGGCGCTGCCCAGCATTACTGCGCCGCCGATCAAAAACAAGGCCATCCAGACCGAGGACATGTAGTTCAGCGTCATGGCGGTGGCCAGCGGCAACTTGCCGATGGCATAGAACCACAAGGACAGTGCGATCACGCCGGACAGGCTGCGCCAGAAATGCATCGCCGGGACTTGGGTGCGCAAGCTGCTGCCGCGCACCAGGGTCAGGCCGGCCAGCAGCAGGGCACCGATGGCGCCGCGGTACATGACGATCTCGCCGGCATCGTAGAACTCCGACGCCAACTTCACGCAAACGCCCATGGTGGCGAACAAAAAGGTGGCGGCAATCATCAGCAAGGGTGCGGGCATGGCTGCATTATGGCCAGCCCATGAAAAACGCCCCGACGGCAGGACCGTGCGGGGCGTTTGCTTTGAGTCTGCGTGCGCGTATCAGTCTTTGAACTTCATTTCGCGCCGGTACCACTCATGGAAATGCTGCATGCCATCTTCCATCGGGCTCTGGTAGGGGCCGACCTCGTTGTCGCCGCGCTCCATCAAGGCGCGCCGGCCAGCGTCCATGCGCAGGGCGATTTCGTCGTCCTCGATGCAGGTTTCCATATAAGCCGCCTGATGAGCGTCGACAAAGTCGCGCTCGAAGGCTGCAATTTCTTCCGGGTAATAGAACTCGACGATATTGGCGGTCTGCTGCGGCCCCTTGGGGAATAGCGTCGACACCACCAAGACATGCGGGTACCACTCGACCATGATGTGCGGGTAATAGGTCAGCCAGATCGCTCCGGCCTCGGGGGTCTCGCCGCCGCGAAACTTCAGCAGTTGCTCGTGCCAGCGCTGATAGACGGCCGAGCCCGGTTTGGCCAAGTCTTTATGGATGCCGACTTTTTGCACCGAGTGGTGGCGGCCCATTTCCCAGCTCAAGTCATCGCAGGTGACAAAGTGCCCCAAGCCTGGATGGAAGGGCCCGACGTGGTAGTCCTCCAGATAGACCTCGATAAAAGTCTTCCAGTTGTAGTCGCACTGATGAACATGGACCTTGTCCAGCACATAGCCGGAAAAATCCAACTCGGCGGCCACGCCTAGATTGGCCAGCTCAGCGCCGACATCGTGCCCGTTGTCCTCGAACAGCAGACCGTTCCATTCGCGCAGCTTGTAGCGGTTCAGATTCAGGCAGGGGTCTTGCTCGAAATGCGGTGCGCCGACCAATTGGCCCTTCAGGTCATAAGTCCAGCGGTGCAGGGGACAAACGATATTGCTGTGGGTATTGCCTCGGCCCCGCAGCATCACCGCCTGGCGATGGCGGCAGACATTGGAGATCAGCTCCAGTCCCTGCGGCGTGCGCACCAAGGCTCGCCCCTCGCCTTCTTGGGGCAAGGCATAGAAGTCGCCGACCTCGGGTACCGCCAAAGCGTGTCCGAGATAGCGAGGGCCGTTCTGGAAAAGCTGCGCCTGTTCTTGGCGGAACAGGGCCTCGTCAAAATAGGAACTTACCGGTAACTGCGTCTTGCTGCGTTCAAGAGCTGAGAGGGAAATACTCAGGTCGGACATGATCCAGTCGGTTCTCCGAGAATCCAGCCGCCGCGTGATTTACCCCATGCCTGCTTGAGCTGGCTGGTGGCTATACGGGCGGCCCGCTTGCGAAACGGAAGGATTCCTGTGCCGGCCTGGTGTCAATCAGCTGCCGGGTTCGCGAAAAAGAAGCTGGATCGCCATCAAGAGTGGGTCCAGAAAGGGCGCGATTGTACCCAGCGGGGGAAAAGCCGTGTTGCGCGCTGTCAATACGGCCTTTTGGGTGAGCGTGGCGGACTTGTGACAGTCCTCATAGCCTCACTGACTACAATCGCCGCTTTTGCAGAATGTAATGACCAGAGCCAGCAGCCCTTCCAAAGCGGCGTTGAAAGACGCAGGACACCCAGTCGCCACCAGCTACGAGCATGCGCTCCTTGAGTTGGAGCGGCTTGTCGCCGATATGGAAGCTGGGCAACTGCCGCTGGATCAGTTACTTGAAAGTTACCGACGGGGCGCAGAACTGCTTGGATTCTGTCGCGCGCGTCTTCAGGCCGTAGAACAACAAGTCAAGGTGCTGGAGGGCGAGGAGTTGAAACAATGGGGAGAGTCCTGAGCGTGAATGCCTGTGAGTTTGAGGAATGGATGCAGCGCTCGCTCGCTGCATGTGAGGCGGCGCTCGATGGCTTCGTGCCAATTGATGCGCCGGTAGGTCTCGGTGTGGCCATGCGCTATGCGGTGCTGGACGGTGGCAAACGCCTGCGGCCCCTGCTGGTTTTGGCGACCTGCGAAGCAGTTGACGGCGACCGCGAAGCCGCCATGCGCGCCGCTTGCGCGGTGGAGCTGATTCATGCCTATTCGTTGGTGCATGACGATATGCCGTGCATGGATGATGATGTGTTGCGGCGCGGCAAGCCCACCGTGCATGTGCAGTTCGGTGAAGCGCAGGCAATGTTGGCCGGCGACGCGATGCAGGCCTTGGCTTTCGATGTCTTGACGCCGGACAGTGGTGTGGCGCCCGCCTTGCAAGCAAGGTTGTGCGCACTCTTGGCCCGTTCCGCCGGCCATGCCGGCAAGGCCGGGGGTCAGGCCAATGATTTGGCCCGTGTGGGGTTGCAGCTCGATGAAGCAACCTTGCGAGACATGCACAGGCGCAAGACCGGCGTCTTGCTGCAAGCCAGTGTGATGATGGGGGCCGCTTGCGGCGCGACATCGGCGCGGGCTACGGCCGCGCTGGCCGAGTATGGCGCGGCGCTGGGCTTGGCATTTCAGGTTGTTGATGACATATTGGACGTCACTCAGGACTCGGAAGTCCTGGGCAAAACAGCGGGCAAGGATCAAGACTCCAATAAACCGACCTATGTCAGCGTGTTGGGCTTGGCGCCAGCGCGGCAATTGGCTCAGCAGTTGCGTTGCCAAGCTCAACAGGCTTTGAGTGATAGCGGTTTGAACAATACGGCCTGGCTGAGTTTTTTGGCCGATATGGTCGTTGAGCGCGATAACTAAGTTGGCTCAGCGATGAAATACTCTCTTCTGCGAACCATAGACAGTCCGGCCGATTTGCGCCGCCTGCCGCGTACCGAACTACTCAGATTGGCCGGCGAGTTGCGTGCCTATGTGCTGGATACCTTGTCGAATTCCAAGGTTGGTGGGCATCTGGGATCGAACTTGGGCACGGTCGAGCTGACGGTAGCGCTGCACTATGTCTTCAATACGCCCGAAGACCGCTTGGTGTGGGATGTCGGCCACCAGACCTATCCGCACAAGGTCTTGACGGGAAGGCGCGAGGAGCTGGCGACCATCCGCCATCTGGGTGGCATCAGTGGCTTCCCGCGCCGTGATGAGAGTCCGTTTGATACCTTCGGCACCGGTCACTCCAGCACCTCGATCTCGGCTGCGCATGGCATGGCCATGGCCGCCAAGATCAAGGGTGAAGACCGGCGCGCTGTGGCCATCATCGGCGACGGCTCGATGACGGCCGGTATGGCTTTTGAGGCACTGAACAATGCCGGCGTGCCACATGGCGGACTGCTGGGCAATATGTTGGTGATCCTGAACGACAACGATATGTCGATCAGCCCGCCTGTCGGGGCCCTGAATAAGTACCTGGCACGCTTGATGAGCGGCAATTTCTATTCTTCGGCGCGCGAAGGCGCGAAGTCGGTGTTGAAACACACGCCGTTGTATGAGTTCGCCCGCCGCTTCGAAGAGCACACCAAGGGCATGGTCGTGCCGGGAACCATCTTTGAAGAGTTCGGTTTCAACTATGTCGGCCCGATTGACGGCCATGACCTCGACGCCCTGATCCCGACCCTGGAGAATCTGCGCGCCAAAAAAGGCCCGCAATTTCTGCATGTGGTCACCAAAAAAGGGCAGGGCTATAAGCTGGCCGAAGCGGACCCGGTCAAGTACCACGCGGCACCGGGCAAGTTCGATCCAGCGGTTGGTTTTGTCAAGTCTGCAACACCGGCCAAAACGACCTTCACCCAAGTGTTCGGTGAGTGGCTGTGCGATATGGCCGAGCAGGACAAGCGCTTGGTCGGCATCACGCCGGCGATGCGCGAGGGCTCCGGCATGGTGGAGTTCCACAAGCGCTTCCCGACCCGCTATCACGATGTAGGCATCGCCGAGCAACATGCGGTGACCTTTGCTGCCGGCTTGGCCTGTGAGGGTTTGAAGCCGGTGGTGGCGATTTATTCGACCTTTTTGCAGCGCGCCTATGACCAGCTGATTCATGACGTGGCGCTGCAGAATCTGCCGGTGGTGTTCGCTTTGGACCGGGCCGGTTTGGTCGGTGCTGACGGTGCCACGCATGCCGGCAATTACGACATCGCCTTCACGCGCTGTATCCCGAATATGGCCGTGCTGACGCCGGCCGACGAGAACGAATGCCGCCAAGCCTTGTTCACCGCCTACCAGCACAATGGCCCGGTGACGGTGCGTTATCCGCGCGGCGCTGGTGCCGGTGTGGCGATTGAACGCGAAATGACGGCACAGGCCTGGGGGCGCGGCGAGATTCGGCGAGAGTCCAGCAAGGCGCAGGCGCGCCCCGGTCAAGACACGCCCCGTATTGCCATACTGGCCTTCGGCACCTTGCTCTATCCGGCTTTGCAAGCGGGCGAGCAACTTGATGCGACGGTGGCCAATATGCGCTTCGTCAAGCCGCTGGATCAGGCTCTGGTGGCCGAATTGGCGCGCACGCATGATGCCTTCGTGACGGTTGAAGACGGCTGCGTGATGGGCGGCGCGGGTTCGGCCGTGATGGAGGCGATGCAAGCCGCTGGCTTCAATTTGCCCGTGCTGCAACTCGGATTGCCGGATGAGTACATCGAGCATGGCGACGTTGCCAGTTTGATGAGTGCCTGCGGTTTGGACGCCGCAGGTATCGAGCAGGCTGTTCTGAAGCGCTTTGGTGCGCGGCCTAGTTTGGTGAGGCCGGCCGCGAATCAGTAGCCATCAATCAAGTCCTTGCGGCGGCAGGGCTTGGCAATAGCTGGCATGCTTGGCTCCTTGTCTCAATCCAGTATCCACGGTCCATTTTCTTCAGCATGAATCAAGTCACCAGCGCCTTGCACATCCCCGACACCCAAAGCGAGCGCGATGAGCGGCATCTGCTGATCCAGCGCGTTGGCGTCAAGGATGTGCGCTATCCGCTGCAGATCCAGGTCGGCAAGCAGGCGCAAACGACCGTCGGCCTGTGGACCTTGGATGTGGCGCTGCCGGCCGAGAAGAAGGGCACCCATATGTCCCGCTTCGTCGCTTGGCTGGACGCCTTGAACGCTCCGCTGACGGCGGAGTCCTTGCGCGAGCTGCACGGCCAGATGCTGAGCAAGCTGGAAGCGCAAGACGGCCGCATCGAGGTGCGTTTTGCCTTTTTCCTGCGCAAGCGTGCGCCGGTGTCCGGCATCGAGAGCATGTTGGACTACCAGGGCGCCTTGATCTCCGAGACCCGCGCCGGCCTGACCTCGGTGTGGGCCGAGGTGGCGGTGCCGGTGAAGAGCTTGTGCCCTTGCTCGAAAGAGATCTCGGACTACGGCGCGCACAACCAGCGCTCCTTGGTGACGATCAGGGCGGAGCTGAGTGGTGCGGCCATCAGCTGGCTGGAACTGGTCCGGTTCGCTGAGGAAAGTGCCTCCAGTGAGCTCTGGCCGCTGCTCAAGCGCGCCGACGAAAAATGGGTCACCGAGCATGCTTATGAGAACCCCAAGTTCGTCGAGGATCTGGTGCGGGATGTGGCACTGCGACTGAATGCTGATGCGCGGATTGGGCGTTATGCGGTGGATGTTGAGAATTTTGAATCCATACACAATCACAGCGCTTATGCGCGCATAGAGCGCGCATAAGCCCGCGCTTTGCGCGGCTTGGCGCTGAAGCGCCAAGGCTGTGATTGGACAACGCTGATATCGCGCAGCGATGTGAGCGTTGGCACAATCATTCGGCTTACGCGCGCATCGAGCGCACCTAGTTTGCCGCGCCAGTAAAGCGAATTTGCAGATTTCCAGCTTCTCGCTTTAGGCATTCAATCAACTCGCCCACCAGCGGCTGAGCAGGCCTGTGCAGCGGCAGTAAGGCCGCCACCTTGAACGGCACCGACTCGCTGAACGGCCTCAGATGCAACTGCGGCCCGGCCAGCACCAAAGCGGTCAAGGGGTTGACGATGGCCAGACCTAGGCCGGCGCTGACCATCGCGCACACGGCCACCGCGCTGTGTGTCTCCATGCGCAGGCGCCGATTGACGCCTTGTGCCGCAAAGATCGCGTCGAGCTGCGCCCGGTAGGGGTCGTCAGCGGACAGGCTGACGAAGTCCAAGCCCTCAAACTCAGCCGGGCTCAGCACCGTCTTGGCCAGCAACGCATGTCCTGCCGGCAACACACAAACCTCGTCCATCGCCAGCAGCGGCAGCAGCTGGGTGCCGGCCGGCGCTTGGTGAACTTGCTCGGTCAAGCCCAGGTCAAAGCGCTGGGCGCTCATCCATGCTTCGAGTAGCGGCGACTCTTGCGGCGTGACAGTTAGCTGCACGCCACTGTGCTGGGCCATCAAATCGGCACAGGCGCCCGGCAGCAAGGCATGGCTGAGCGCCGGCAGACACAGCACCGACAAGCGCACCGCTTGCTCGGCGCGACCCAATGCACGCGCTCGGTCGGCGATGTGATCCAGGCTTTGGTAGCTGCGCTGCACCTCGTCAAACAGGCTCAGGGCGCGAGCATTTGGTTTGAGGCGGCCTCGAACGCGCTCGAACAGGGTGTAGCCCAGCAGGAACTCCAGCCGGGCCAGTTCGCGACTCACGGTGGGCTGCGAGCTGTGTAGCAAAGCTGCGGCCTCGGTCACGCTGCCGGCCGTCATGACGGCGCGGAAGACTTCGATATGTCGGTGGGTGAGGCTGAGGCTCATGCTGAACCATATCAGATATGAATTAATAGTCAAAAATAAAGCATTGGCGAGAATGGCTCAGTGCAGGCATGCTTCGCACATTGTTTGAATCACTTTTGCCGGAATCTTCTCCCATGCCTGCTGCCACCATGACCCCCGCCCGCATCCAATCGCTTGCCGCCAGTTTCGGCACGCCGCTCTGGGTCTATGACGCTGACACCATCCGAGCGCGAATAAAAGCTTTGGGCGCTTTTGACACCATCCGTTTTGCCCAAAAGGCCTGCTCCAACACCCATATCTTGCGGCTGATGCGCGAGCAGGGTGTCAAGGTCGACGCGGTGTCGCGCGGAGAAATTCTTCGTGCGCTGGCGGCCGGCTTTGTCGCCGGCGGCAGGGACGAAGCGGCGCCGTCCGAGATCGTCTTCACCGCCGATCTATTCGATCATGCGACGCTGGCCACCGTGGTTCAGCACCATGTTCCCGTCAACGCCGGCTCGATCGATATGCTGCATCAGTTGGGTCAGGCCTCGCCCGGCCACCCGGTCTGGCTGCGCATCAACCCCGGCTTCGGCCATGGCCACAGCAACAAGACCAATACCGGCGGCGAGCACAGCAAGCATGGCATCTGGCATACCGAGCTGCTGGACGCCTTGGCTGCGGTGCGTGAGCATGGTCTGAAGCTGGTCGGCCTGCATATGCACATCGGCTCTGGTGTCGACTATGGCCATCTGTCCGAGGTCTGCGGCGCGATGGTCGGCTTCGTCAAGCAGGCGCATGCGGCCGGCCACGATCTACATGCAATTTCAAGCGGCGGCGGCTTGTCGACACCGTATCGCGAAGGGGATGCCAGTGTCGACACCGCGCATTATTTTGGACTTTGGGATGCGGCCCGCAAGCAAGCCGAGGAACTGCTCGGCCACACGGTGGCGTTGGAGATCGAGCCGGGGCGCTATCTGGTTGCAGAGTCCGGGGTGCTGATCACCGAAGTGCGCGCCACCAAGGACGCCGGTCGCAATCACTTTGTGATGGTGGACTCAGGGTTCAGCGAGCTGATGCGGCCGGCCATGTATGGCAGCTATCACGCGATGAGCTTGATCCCGGCCGATGGCACGCCGCGCCCTCCGCAGCCCACGGTGGTGGCGGGTCCGCTGTGTGAATCCGGCGATGTGTTCACGCAGAGCGATGGCGGGGTGGTTGAGCCGCGCGAGTTGCCACAAGCCAAGGTCGGTGATTTGCTGCTGATCCACGATACCGGTGCCTATGGCGCGTCTATGTCCAGCAATTACAACAGCCGGCCGCTGGCGGCCGAAGTGCTGGTGGAAGGCGGGGCTGAGCGCATGATCCGCCGCCGCCAGAACATCGATGAACTGCTGGCGCTGGAGACCTTGTGACGGTTTTGTGGCTATCGCTTTGGCAGAGCGAATAGCCTTCGCCAATAGGCTCAGGCAATGACGGTGATTTGATTTATCAAAACTACGAAGGCGTGGCTGCCCATATGATTCGGTCATAGCAAGTTTTCTCCCGTGTCACTTGTTCGTTAGTTTTGCTTTTCATTCATTCAACCCAAAAGGAATTGCCATGTCCCTGATCAATACCCAAGTCCAGCCCTTCAAGACCGAAGCCTTCCACAACGGCAAGTTCATCACCGTCAGCGAAGAGTCGCTGAAGGGCAAGTGGTCGGTGCTGATCTTCATGCCAGCGGCCTTCACCTTCAACTGCCCAACCGAAGTGGAAGACGCGGCCGAGCACTACGCCGAGTTCCAGAAGGCCGATGCCGAGGTCTACATCATCACCACCGACACGCATTTCTCGCACAAGGTCTGGCACGAGACTTCGCCTGCTGTGAGCAAGGCCAAGTTCCCACTGGTGGGTGACCCGACCCACAAGCTGACCCGCGCCTTCGGCGTGCACATCGAAGAAGAAGGTCTGGCTCTGCGCGGCACCTTCGTGATCAACCCAGACGGCATCATCAAGACCGCCGAAGTGCACTCGAACGAAATCGCCCGCGACGTCAAGGAAACCCTGCGCAAGCTGAAGGCCGCCCGTTACACGGCCGCCAATCCAGGCCAGGTCTGCCCAGCCAAGTGGAACGAAGGTTCGAAGACCATCGCTCCTTCCTTGGATCTGGTTGGCAAGATCTAAGCCCTAGGCTTTGATCTGATGTTTGTCGAAGTTGCAGGCCCGGGAGGGCTTGCACTTCCCCCAGCGCATCGCTTGGACTTCAAGCCACGCTGAAAGCGTCCCGGCCTCGACCAGGGTGTTTTCAATGTGACTTAGCCTAGTCACGCCTAAACCCCAAGGAGAACCGCCATGTTGGACAGCCATCTGAAGACCCAGCTCCACGCCTACCTCGAGCGCGTCACGCTGCCGTTTGAAATCGAAGTCAGCTTGGATCAGCGGCCCGAGTCGGCCGAGCTTTTGGACCTGCTGCAAGAGATTGCGGCCATGTCCGACAAGATCACACTGAAGACCGACGGCCAGGATGCGCGCCGACCGTCCTTCAGCCTGAATCGCATCGGCTCGGACATGAAGTTGCGCTTTGCCGCGATTCCGCTCGGCCATGAGTTCACCTCCCTGGTGCTGGCGCTGCTGTGGGTTGGCGGCCACCCGCCCAAGGTGTCGGACGAGACGATTGCGCAGATCAAGGGCCTGGACGGTGAATTCAGCTTCGAGGTCTATATGTCCTTGACCTGCCACAACTGCCCGGACGTGGTGCAGGCACTTAGCTTGATGGCGGTGCTGAACCCCAAGATCAAGACCGTGGTGATCGACGGCGGCCTGTTCCAGGACGAGGTCAATGAGCGTGAAATCATGGCAGTGCCCAGCATTTACTTGAACGGCGCGGTGTTCGGCGCCGGCAAGATGAGCGTAGAAGAGATCGTCGCCAAGCTGGACACCGGTGCGGCGGCCCGCGATGCGGCCAAGCTGAGCGAGAAGGCGCCGTTCGACATGCTGATCGTCGGTGGCGGCCCGGCCGGCGCTGCTGCAGCCGTGTACGCCGCTCGCAAAGGCATTCGCACAGGCATCGCCGCTGAGCGCTTTGGCGGTCAGGTCAATGACACGATGACGATCGAGAACTATGTCTCGGTGCTGGAGACCGACGGGCCGAAATTCGCCGCCGCGCTGGAAGCGCATGTCAAGGAGTACGACGTCGAGATCATGAATCTGCAACGCGCTGAAGCGCTGATCCCAGCGACGACGCCGGGCGGCCTGATCGAGATCAAACTAGCCAACGGTGGCGCGCTGAAGGCCAAGTCGGTGATCCTGTCGACCGGCGCGCGCTGGCGCCATGTCGGCGTGCCCGGCGAAGAGGAATACAAGAACAAGGGCGTCGCCTATTGCCCGCATTGCGATGGCCCGCTGTTCAAGGGCAAACGCGTGGCGGTCATCGGCGGCGGCAATTCCGGTGTCGAGGCGGCGATCGATCTGGCCGGCATCGTTGCCGAGGTCACCTTGATCGAGTTTGGTGAGGCGCTGCGTGCCGATGCGGTCTTGGTCAACAAGCTCAAGAGCTTGGCTAACGTCACGATTCATGTGAACGCCCAAACGACCGAGTTCACCGGGGCGGCCGGCAAATTGAACGGCCTGAGCTACAAGGACCGGGTCAGCGGCGAGGCCAAGCACATCGAGCTGGAAGGCGTGTTCGTGCAGATCGGCCTGGTGCCCAATACCGAGTGGCTGAAGGGCGTGGTCGAGCTGAGCAAGCATGGCGAAATCATCGTCGACGCCAAGGGCCAGACCTCGCTGCCCGGTGTGTTCGCGGCGGGCGACGCGACGACGGTGCCCTTCAAGCAGATCATCATCGCCACCGGCGATGGCGCCAAGGCGGCACTCGGCGCGTTCGATTACATGATGCGCTTACCCAGCTAAGGTTTTAAGCCTGGGTCGTGCGCCGGCTCACCCACCAGCCTTCTAGGCTGTAAATCAGCAGCGCGGACCAGATCAAGGCAAAGCCGAGCAGACGTGATGGCTGCATAGGCTCGTGATAAAGCCATACGCCCAGCATGAACTGCAGCGAAGGCGAGATGTATTGCAGCAAGCCCAGCGTTGCCATCGGGATGCGGCGCGCGCCGGCCGCGAACAGCAGAAGAGGGATCGCGGTCAGCGGGCCTGCGAATAGCAGCCAGCCCATGGTGCCGATTTCGCCCCGATTGACCGCTGCCGAGATGGCGCTCTGGCCGGTCCAGGTCCACCAGCCCAAAGCGGCCAGTGCGATCGGCGCCAGCATCATGGTTTCCAGCGTCAAGCCCTCTAAGGCGCCCAGCTTGGCGATCTTGCGCAGCAGGCCATAAAAGCCAAAGCTGATCGCCAACACCAGCGCCACCCAGGGCAGGCGGCCGGTCTGCAGCGTCAGCCACAAGACGCCGGCAGCGGCCATGGCGACGGCGGCCCATTGCAAGCGGCGCGGGCGCTCGTGCAGGAACACAAAACCTAGCGCCACATTGACCAGCGGGTTGATGAAATAGCCCAGGCTGGCGTCCAGCACATGATCGGTTTGCACGGCCCAGACGTAGACGACCCAGTTCACCGAGAGCAGCAGTGCCGACAGCATGAAGGCGGCGAGTACTTTGGGTTGTTGGCGCAGCTCGCTCAGCCAAGCCCAGCGCCGCATCGCGGCCAAGACTCCCAGCATAAAGACCAGACACCAGAGCGTGCGGTGCATGACCACTTCAAGCGAGGGCACCTGCGCGATCTGTTTGAAGTAGAGGGGGAACAAGCCCCAGGCCAGATAGGCGAGGGCGGCGTAAACAATACCCCGGTTCATGCGTGGGCGCTTCTGTATGGGCAGGTCATGCGGGCATTGTCGGCGATGCCTCTTTCAACAACTGCCATTCCTCGCCCAGCGGTGCGTGTAGCAGCAGCGCCGCGCCGGTGGCAGGGTGGGTGATTTGCAGCTCCAGCCCATGCAACCACAGGCGGTTCAGGCCCAAATGCGCCGCCACGGCGCGGTTGTGCGCGCCCTTGCCATGGGTGGTGTCACCGATGATGGGGTGGGCGATGTGTTTCAGGTGGCGGCGGATCTGGTGGCGCCGGCCGGTCAGCGGGCTGGCCTCGACCAAGGCGTAGCGACTGCTGGCAAAGCGCCCCTCAACGCTGAACGGCCACTCGATCTGGGCCAGGCAATGCCAATCGGTCCGTGCGCTCAACATCGTTTGCCCGGCCGAGGGCAGCTCGGGGTCGCGAGCGAGCGGGTGCTCGATCACCCCGCTCTCGGCTGGCCAGCCGCGCACCAAGGCTCGGTAGCGTTTGTGCGCCCGGCCATGCTCGAAGGTCTGGCCCAGCACTGAGGCGGTTTGCGCATCGAGTGCAAACAGCAGCAGCCCCGAGGTGCCTTTGTCTAGCCGGTGGGCCGGCCAGACCTGCCGCCCCAGCTGATCGCGCAGCATCTGCAGCGCGAATTGCTGCTCGTGAGCGTCCAGCGCCGTGCGGTGGACGAGCAGGCCGGCTGGCTTGTTGATGGCAACGAGGTGTTCGTCGATGTAGATGATTTGCAACATGGCTGATGGTGAATATTGCCTATGCGAGCCGAGGCTGCTCTATGAAGGTGCGATTTCACACAGATAAGACCGATACCCCATTCGGGGGGTATGGCGCTTATACGGCTGCACCGAAAGAATGCTGTCACACGCCACGCGCATCATCCCAGCTGTGTGTGAATGAAGCGTTTGAACAAAGTATTGCCAAGCATCTGGAGTCGTCATCATGCCTATAACCTTCCGTGTTGGATATCGCTCGCCCTTGGTCAGCACCGTGGCTTGGGCCCTGATGCTGCTGGGCTTATTTGGCCTGGGTTTGAGCGGCTATTTGTTTGGGCACACGAGTGGCTTTGCAGCTGCCGGTCTTGGCTGGTGGTTGATGGCTGGCCAAGCGCTGTTGGTGTTGGGGTCGGCCGCGGCTATCGCCGCAGGGCAAGGGCTGCTGCGTCGCCTGGAGTGGGCGCGCCGCCTGAGCTTGGGCTTGCTGGCGCTGATTCTGTTTTCGCTGCCGGTGCTGCCTTGGGTGGCGGGCTCTCCTGTGATGCTCGGTCTGGCTTGCCTCGCAGCAAGTGCCGCGCTGCTGTGGGCCTTGCGTGAACTGAATACCATGCTGGTGCGCCAGGAATTTGCCTGATCAGCCAATCTCCCCGTCGAGATAAAGCCACGCGCCATCCACTCTTTCAAACCGGCTGATCTCGCTCATCCGGTAGGCCCGACCCCCCAGCTTGCTGCGGGCCACAAATTGCACCAAAGCATGTTCTGCATCTTGCCGGACATGCTTTTTTACTTGCAGACCCAGCCATTTCAAGCCCGGCTCATTCGGTGTCAATGTGCTGGGGCGGCTGCTCGGGTGCCAAGTCGCCAGCAAATAGTCCAGCAGGTCCAGCACATAGGCGCTGTAACGCGAACGCATCAGCGCTTCGGCATCGGCGGCACTCAGCTCACCGGTGGCGGCAAAGTGTTGGTGGACGCGACCGCAGCATTGCTCATAACTGGACGAGCTCCCGCAGGGGCAAGGCATCGAGTGTTCAGTGGTAATCATCTTCAAGTTGATGCCGAATGGCCAGGATATTGATGCGCTCGCCCCCTTCGATTTCGTACAGCGCCACATAGCCGCCGCGCCGAAACGGAATCAGCAACTCACGCAGAAAAGGGTTGGACGGCGAACAATCGGCCTTGCGAAAGATGAAGGGCGAGCGCGCCAGATGGAGCTCGATTTCGCTGCGAATGGTGTCCAGCGCTTGTTGGGCGGCGTCAAAGTCCTCCGCCGTTTGGGCTTGATCGAGCAAATAGTCGAACAGTCGCAAAAGGTCGGCGCGAGCCGCCTCGGTGTAGCTGACAGTAAAGCGATCTGAATTCACCCCAGAACCTGCTTGCGCCTCGCATCAAGCCGGGTCTGCAACTCAAGATGAACCTCGGCCGCCGGGTGGTAGGCGCCGCTGCGCTTGGCTTCGATGCCGGCCTGCAAGCCGCGTGCGATGAACTGGGCCTGCGTTTGGCGGCGGTGAATGGTTTCACGCATCGCGGTTTCGATCAGGCTGCTCAGTGTCTCGCCTTCACGCAGCACACCCTCGGCCGCCTCTCGCAAATCGGCATGAACACGCAGTGAAGGCAGGGTGGCGGTTTTCATGGCGTTGTGGTGCGTTGCATTTGCGATTCGATGTCGAAGTGTAGTTGAAAAAGGACTTAGACCAATGCCTCTCTAAAATGCCCGAATGAACCTGCCCCCGCAAGACGATTTGTTCGCCGCTCCCGCTGCTGCTGTTGACGCCACCGGCCTGCTGAAGAACCTCAACCCCGAGCAATATGCGGCCGTTACCGCCCCGGCCGAGCCTTGCTTGATCCTGGCTGGCGCTGGCTCGGGCAAGACCCGGGTGCTGACCACCCGCATCGCCTGGCTGATGCAAACCGGCCAAGTGACGCCCGCCGGCGTGATGGCGGTGACTTTCACCAACAAGGCGTCAAAGGAGATGTTGACGCGCCTGAGCGCGATGCTGCCGGTCAATGTGCGCGGCATGTGGATTGGCACCTTCCACGGCCTGTGCAACCGCTTTTTGCGCGCGCATTGGAAGTTGGCCGGCCTGCCGCAAGGCTTTCAGATTCTCGACAGCGCCGACACCGTCTCCGCCATCAAGCGCGTGATCCGCGCGATGAAGCTGGACGAGGAGCGCTTTGTGCCCAAGCAGGTCAGCTGGTTCATTGCGGGCGCCAAGGAAGATGCGCAGCGCCCCGGCGACATCGAGCCGCGCGATGAGCAGACCAAGACCTTGATCGCGATTTACCAGGCCTACGAGGACCAGTGTCAGCGTGAGGGCGTGGTCGACTTTGCCGAGTTGATGCTGCGCTCCTATGAGCTGATGAAGAGCAATCTGGCCATTCGCGAGCATTACCAGCGGCGCTTCCAGCATTTGTTGGTGGACGAGTTCCAGGACACCAACAAGCTGCAATATGCGTGGCTGAAGATGTTCGCGCCACCGGGCCGGGGCCAGGGCGTGATCGCGGTCGGCGACGATGACCAGAGCATCTACGCCTTTCGCGGCGCGCGGGTCGGCAATATGGCCGATTTCGAGCGCGAGTACCGGGTCAGAAAAGTCATCAAGCTGGAGCAGAACTACCGCAGCTTCTCCAACATCCTCGACTCCGCCAACGAGCTGATCAGCCGCAATAGCAAGCGCCTGGGCAAGACCTTGCGCACCGACGCCGGCCCCGGCGAGCCGGTGCGCGTGTACGAGGCGGCGAGCGACTTTGCCGAGGCGCAATGGCTGATCGAGGAGGCGCAGGCGCTGCATCGCCAAGGCGTGGACCGCAAGGAGATTGCCGTGCTCTACCGCAGCAATGCGCAGTCACGGGTGATCGAGTCGGCGCTCTTCAATGCCGGCATCCCTTACCGCGTTTACGGCGGCCTGCGCTTCTTTGAGCGCGCCGAGGTCAAGCATGCCCTGTCTTATTTGCGCCTGCTCGAGAACGCCAATGACGACACCAGTTTTCTGCGCGTGGTCAATTTTCCAACCCGCGGCATCGGCGCGCGCGCGATCGAGTTGCTGCAGGATGCGGCGAGGGTGTCCGGCCGCAGCCTCTATCAAAGCGTCGGTGCGGTGGCCGGCAAGGCGGGCAGCAATCTGCAGGCCTTCACGCAGCTGATCGACTCGACCCGCAATCTGACGCAAGGCCTGACCCTGCGTGAGATCATCGAGCAGATCCTGGAAATCTCCGGCCTGTCCGAGTTCTATCGCAATGACAAGGACGGCGCCGACCGGCTGGAGAACTTGGGTGAGTTGATCAACGCGGCCGAGGCCTTTGTGACGCAAGAGGGCTTCGGCAAGGACGCGGTGGCGCTGCCGGTCGACGAGCTGTCGCCCGGTGCGATTGCCGAGGGCTTCCCAACTGCGGTGGCGCCGGCCAGTTTCACGCCTGACGCGGAAACCGGCGAGATCATGTCGCCGTTGGCCGCCTTCTTGACTCACGCCTCGCTGGAAGCCGGCGACAACCAGGCGCAAGCCGGCCAGGACGCCGTGCAGCTGATGACGGTGCACTCCAGCAAGGGCCTGGAATTCGATGCGGTCTTCATCACCGGTCTGGAAGAAGGCCTGTTCCCGCATGAGAACTCGGCCGCCGATGCCGATGGGCTCGAAGAGGAGCGCCGGCTGATGTACGTGGCGATCACGCGGGCGCGTCAGCGCCTGTATCTGTGCTTCAGCCAGACGCGGATGCTGCACGGCCAGACCCGCTACAACGTCAAGAGCCGCTTTCTTGACGAGTTACCTGAGGGCGCTCTGAAATGGCTGACGCCGCCCCGCCAGGCCTTCGGTTCCGGCTTTGCCAATGACTACAAACAAGCCTGGGAGCGCGGCTCGGGTTTGAAGTCCATGGTCGGCGCGGGGCGCGTCAACCCTGAAAAAGCAGCCTGGGCCGAGCCTGCCGTGCCGGTGGCGATGAAGAAGAAAGAAGACAAGGAGCATGGTGGCTTGAAGGTTGGCAAGGGCGTCTTCCACACCAAGTTCGGCGAAGGCGTCTTGCTAACGCTGGAAGGCAGCGGGGCCGACGCCCGCGCGCAGGTCAACTTCGGTCGGCACGGCATGAAGTGGCTGGCGTTGTCGGTCGCGAAGCTGACGCCGATCGACTGAGCGGGTTTGAATTCGCTTAACCGCCGCTGAGTGCCAGCACGATGGCGACAAAGTCATCCGGCCGCAAGGTGTGGCCGAGGTCGCGCACGCCGAGGCCGTTGACGAAGATGCGCATATTCGGCCGCAGCTGATTCTGCTCATCGACGACGCGAAAACGCAGGCCGGGGTAGCGGCGGTCCAGTTCGGCGAAAAGCTCGTTCAGCGATTCGCCGACTGCCGTGATCTGCGTTTCGCCGGTGTAGGAGCGCAGGGCGCTAGGCAGCAAGACGTTCACGTTTGAATCACGGCAAGACAGCAACTTCCACCGCGTAGATCTCTGGCAAGTGGCTGGCGATATGGGTCCAGCTGGCGCCTTCCTGGTGGCCTATCCACAACTCGCCGCTGGTCGTACCCAGGTAGAGCGCCGGGACCGGCTGCGTGTCCACCGTCATCGCTTGGCGCTTCAGCGTCCACCAGGCTTGGCTCTTGGGCAGGCCCTGATCCAGCCGTTGCCAGGAACTGCCGGCATCGCGGGTGATGTAGGCGGCCGGCCGGCCGTCGGGGGCGGTGCGCGGCCAGACGTCGCTGCCGTCCATCGGGAAGACCCAGGCGGTGTCGGCATCCGTCGGGTGCACAACCATGGGGAAGCCGATATCGCCGACGCTCTCGGGCATCTTTTCTCCGATGCGGTCCCAGACGTCGCCTGCCGGGTCGCCACTGCGGTCCATCCGGTAGATGCCGCAGTGATTCTGCTGATAGAGCCGATCGGGATTGCTGGGGCACAGGCGCAGGCAATGTGGGTCGTGAAAACTGACGTCGCTGGGATCAAAGCCGCCGACCACCTGCATACCTTGGATCAAGGTGGCCCAGCTGCTCCCGCCGTCGCGCGACTCGTGCACGCCGCCGCCGGACATGCCGAAGTACAGATGCGCCGGGTCACGCGGGTCAACAATGATGGAGTGCAGCTTGGGGCCGTCCGGCGTGCCGTCCTGCACCGTGCCCATCCAGGCACGCAGCTGCGCGTTGTCGTTGACGCCCGGCAGCGGCACCCAGCTGACGCCGCCGTCCTCCGACTTGAAGAGGCCTTGCGGCGAAGTGCCGACATACCAGCTGCCGGGCTCGCTGGCATGGCCCGGGCTGAGCCAGAAGCTGTGGTCGACCGAGCGGGCGGGCAGGTCATTGCTGGGCTTGGCGAAAGCCGGCGGCTGTTGCGCCTCTTGCCAGCTTTTGCCGAGGTCGGTGGAGCGAAAAATCGTCGGGCCGAGATGGCCGGTCTTGGCTGCGGCCAACAGCGTGCGGCCGTCGCGCGGGTCCAGTTGCAAATGGCTGATGTTGTGGCCGAGGAAGTGCGGCCCGTCGACCGTCCAGCTCTCGCGACGGGCGTCACCAAAGAACAGCCAAGCGCCCTTGCGTGTGGCGACAAGAATGACGAGACGCTGCGACGATGCTGAGCTCATGGTAGGTCCTCTGCGGTGCGTGGCCGTGAGTTTAGCGCCGGGGTGGCGGCGCGGACCTGAG
>CAUPEV010000011.1:0-47203 GCA_963510335.1 uncultured Roseateles sp. | reverse complement strand
CTTTTGTGGGCGTGCTGATCGGCTTGCTGGTGGGCGGGCGCTATGTGCTCGGCGTCGCCGCACTGACCTTGCTTGGCGGCTTGGGCTGCGCCGTGGCGATCGGGCTCAGCTGGCTTGAGAGCGGCGCCACGCTGGTCTATCTGCTTGGCGCCTGGTCGCCGCCGCTGGGCATCGCGCTGCGCGCCGACGGCATTTCGGTGGCCATGATGCTGGCCGTTAGTGTGGTGATCAACGGCATTGCCTTGTATGCGCGGGCAGACTTTGGCAATGCTGCGGACGGCAAAGAGAAGCGCGCGCCCTTGATCTTCTGGCTGCTCTTGATGGCGATCTGGGGCTCGCTCAATCTGGTCTTCGTCAGCGGCGATCTGTTCACGCTCTATGTCGCCTTGGAATTGCTGACCTTCGCCGGTGTGCCCCTGGTCTGCCTGGACGGCAAGGCCGAAACCCTGCGCGCTGCATTGCGTTATTTGCTCTTCGCGCTGGCCGGCTCGGTGCTTTATCTTTTGGGCGCGGTGCTGATTTATGGCGGCTACGGCACGCTGGACATCACCCTGCTGGGTCTAGCCGTGCGCGCGGAGCCCATCGCATGGGTCGCAGCCGCCTTGATGACAGTCGGCCTGCTGGCCAAGACCGCACTGTTCCCGCTGCACATCTGGCTGCCGCCGGCCCACGCCGGTGCACCGGCTGCCGCCAGCGCCGTGCTGTCGGCGCTGGTGGTCAAGGGCTCCTGGTTCCTGGTTGTGCGGCTCTGGTTCGACGTGATGCCCGGCGTTGTCACCCTGCCCTCGGCCCAGGTCTTGGCTGCCATGGGTGCAGCGGCCATCGTCGTCGGCAGCGTGGTGGCGCTGCGGCAGCAACGATTGAAGCTGCTGGTCGCCTACTCCACCATCGCGCAGATCGGCTATTTGTTCCTGATGTTCCCACTTGCCTTCGACGCCGCCACCGGCATATTGGTGCACGGGCCAGTGCTCACCGGCGGCTTGCTGCAGGCAATCTCGCATGCGACAGCCAAGGCCGGCATGTTCATGGCCGCTGGCCTGATCTACGCCTCGCTCGGCCATGACCGCATCCACGACCTGGCCGGCCTTGCCCGTGCCTTGCCGCTGACCATCTTGACCTTCGCGCTGTCGGGCCTGGCCTTGATGGGCGTGGTGCCCAGCGGCGCCTATCTGGCCAAGAAGCTGCTGCTGGACGCCGCCGACGGCTCGGGCCAATGGTGGTGGACGCTGGTACTGCAAGGCGGTGCGATGTTTACCGCCGGCTACGTGGTGCTGATCCTCAGCCAGGCGCTGCGCCGTCCGGCTACACCCTTGGTGCTGGTGAAAAAGGTGTCGCGGCTGTCCGAGCTGGCAGCGCTGTCGCTGGCGCTGTGCTCGCTCTTGCTGGCTGGCTTGACCGTCGTGGGGCCTTTGACCACAGTTCTGCCGGCCGAACTGATCAAGAACCCGCTGGCGCCCAAAGAGCTTGCCAACACCGTGTTGGTGTTGGCGGTCGGCGCCTTGTTTGCCTGGGGTTTCGCGCCCGCATCGCTGTTCAGCACCCTGGGCAAAGGCTTTGAAGCCTTGGATGCTTGGCTGCGCCGCTGGACCAGCGCCAGCCTGGCCATCCTGAGCCTGGCCGCCCTGTTTGGCTGGCTGATGATCCGCGAGGTGGCCCGGTGAACAAACCCCTTGCGACCAACTTGAATTCCACGCTGCCTCTTGACCCAAAGGCCAAGCGCATCCCTCGAAGGACACCACAATGAAACTGCCTCTGTTCACCGCTCTGGTCACAGCACTACTGGCCGCCGGCCTCGCCGGCTGCACGGTCGGCCCCAACTATGTGCGCCCCACTGTGGAAGCCCCACCGGCCTGGCGTATTGACTACCCGAAGGCGGCCGACGTGGCCAATCTCAAATGGTGGGAGCAATTCGGTGACCCGGTGCTGAACGAGCTGGTGGAAACCGCGCTGCGCGACAACCGCGACCTGCGCGTGGCAGCCGCCCGCGTCGACCAATTCATTGGCGCGCTGACCGCCACCGGATCACAGCTGTATCCGCAACTCGGCTACGGCGGCGACGCCAGCCGCTCCAAGGCCAGCGCCGTCGCAATGCCGGCACTGCCGCCCGGAGCCGACCGCTATTTTTCGCTCTACCAAGTCTCGCTCGGTGCCACTTGGCAGACCGATCTTTTCGGGCGCGTACGCCGCCTCAGTGAAGCCGCTCAAGCGCAAGTCTATGCCAGCGAACAAGGCCAACGCGGTGTCGTGCTCTCCCTGGTTTCTGGCGTGGCCAGCAGCTATATCGCGCTGCGTGCGCTCGACCGCCAACTCGAGATTGCCCAGGCTACTTTGCGCAACTTTGAAGCCACGATGCGGGTCTTCGATCTGCGCTTCAAGGCCGGCATCGTCGCCAAGACCGAAGTGACTCAAATCCGCTCGCAAGTGCAGCAAGCGCGCGCGGCCATACCGGCGTTTGAGCAAGCCATCGCGCAGCAGGAGAACTTGATCTCCATACTGCTTGGTCGCAATCCGGGGCCTATCGCACGCGGCAAGACCATAGACCAGTTGGTTGCCCCGCTGATCCCGGCCGATCTGCCCGCGTCGCTATTGCAGCGCCGCCCTGACATCATGCAGGCCGAACAGAACCTGGTGGCCGCCAATGCAAACATCGGTGCGGCGCGCGCGCTCTATTACCCCAATCTTTCGATCAGCGCCGCTTTGGCGAGCACCAGCACGGCCTTCGGCAATCTGCTCACCGGACCGGCCGGCGCCGGCCAGTTGGCAGCCAGCCTGACCGGCCCTATCTTCACCTTCGGCGCCATTGAGGGCCAGGTCGCCTCGGCCGAAGCCGGGCAACGCGCCGCGCTTGCCGGCTATCAGCAAACCGTGCTGAACGCCTTTCGCGAAACCAATGACGCCTTGAGCGGCTCGCAAAAACGCCAGCAAGAGTTTGATCTGCAGCGTGAGCGCGTGATTGCGCTGCGCGAGTTCGCGCGGCTCTCGAATCTGCGCTTTGACAAGGGCGTCAGCGGCTATCTGGAGGTGTTGGTGGCGGAGAACGAGTTATTCGCCGCCGAGCTCGCCTCGGTCGGTCTGCTGGCCGCTCGCTATGCACAAATCGTCAGCGTCTACGGCGCGGTCGGTGGCGGCTGGGTCGACAGCGCGCTTGCGTTGGCGCCCAAGCCACAGGGCCTGGTCAGCGCGCAGGCCAAATAAGCAGCGAAGATTTTTCAGGCCGCTGCGGGCGCTGCGGCCTGGTTTTTTCACCGCTCGATCACCGCTCATTCACCGCTCTATCACTGCACCATCACTGCTTTGCCGCAGCTTTGACGCTACTTCGGCAGCTACTTGGGGCTGCTCGCTGCGGCTGTGCCTGCGGCAGCTTCGGCAGCAGGAACGAGTGCGGGCGCCGGCATGTCCCCCTTGCCCTTCATGCCCTCTTCGATCCGAGCCAGCAGGTAGGGGAAGAAGGGGTTGGCCGACATACGTGACAGTGAATCAACACTGACAATCAGCGTGCCACGTTCTCCACGCGTCGCCATCGAGCCCAGATTCACGCCGTAATCCTCAGGCTCATCGGGCTGCAAGCCGTAGAGTGAATCGTTCATAGGAAACGTCAGCGCCAGATGCGAGAGCGAGAACACCTGGCGCGGGTAGAGCAGCCCCAAAGGTCGCACCTGCTCCGTGCTGGACCCGGCCTCGGTCACGCGCTCCACCACCTCGGCATGGCGCGGGCTTTCATTGGTGATGATGGTGGCCCTGAAATTGCGTGGCGCGTTCGGCAGCAATCTCGTCAACACGGTGTCGGTATTGGCCCGCATCAGGGCGCCGATCTTGGTATTGCGGTTGACATCGAAAAGCACCAACTCGCTGCCATTGGCGGGCAAATTGACAAAGAGCGCATCAACAATTGCGCGCGTGCTGACAGTGAAATCAACCACCGACTGAAAAGTCAAAATCGGAGCAATCTCGGCCATCTTGCCATTCGCCGTCGCAGCCGCAATCTCTTGCTGCAAGCGGTTTGCCACCAGCGAGGATTGGCGCGCGCCATTGACCGGGAAAGAGTTGAACTTGAAGGGATTGAACTCGGGCACGATGCCCAGCCAGGCTGCCTTGGCAAAACGCGGCAACATCGCAGGCCAGCCCATCACACCGGCAAAACGCGCCATCGCGGTGATGCCTATCATCGGCGCGATCAGCACGATGCGGTCGGGCCGCGCCAAGCTCTTGTCAGCCAGCGCTTCCAAGGCATACTTCATCGCCAAAGCGCCGCCGTTGGAAAAACCAATCACATGCAAAGGCACGCCGGGCCCGGCTAGACGCTGGGCTTCGCGCACCGACAGTCGGGTTGCTGCCGTCCATTGTTCCCATTCAACCGTGGACAAGCCGCCCGGCACAGTACCGTGACCCGGCATGCGCGCCGCCACCGCCACAAAGCCGGCTTCGCGGTAGCTGCGCGCTATATGGCGCAGGCTGTAGGGCGAATCGGTCAGTCCGTGCAGCAAAACCACGGCACCGACCGGCTTGCCCTCGGGCTGCATCACATAGGAGCGATTCCAGTCGGTGGCGAACTTGCCCGGGTAAATCGGGCTGTTGGCGTCATAACGATTGCTCTCGATGCGGGCTTCGGGGCCAAGCTTGTCGGTGACTTCGCTGCGCACTTGGGCAAAAGCGCGCTCCTCGGCCGCCAGGAACTGCTTCCAATCAGACTTGTCGAGCTCAGCGGCAGACAACTCATGCGGCACAAAGGTATGCCACAGCTCCAGATCCGGCCCGCGCTGCGCGTCAAAGGTACGTACCGCTAACAGTGTGAATACACTGACCAGCAACACGACAGCGCACCACTTCAACATCCGAAAAGCCTTCGAAACCATTGCTCCGAACTCCCTAGTCACCTGCCGCACAAGAACGAATCAGCGAAGTCACCCTCAAGGCGAGGCCGCCCTGATAGACCTTCGCCGATTGTATGAGCTGTTAGGTCTGGATCGAAGTCGAACCCCAGCTCGCGCTGTCGCTCGAAAGTCACCCTGCAGCGCCTGCGCTGCCTTCCTCACACATCAAGCGGGAAATGGGTGCAGCCCAGTTTGCTCGAGATATCCCGGCTGGCGGCAGTCAGCATGGCGATGATTTCCGGCGCCTTTTGCTCGTCGTAACGGAAGGTCGGGAAGGAAATGCTCATGCCGGCAATCGGCTGGCTCAGACGGTCGAAGATAGGGATGCCCAGGCAGCGGATGTGATCGTCGAACTCCTCGCGGTCTTCGCCAAACCCTTGAGCCTTGACGCGGGCCAACTCAGCCAAAAACGGCCCGCGCTCGACGATGGTCTTGTCGCGAAAGCGCTTGAACTCGGCGCCATCAAGAATGCGGTCGCGGCGCTCCGGATGCTCCCAGGCCAGCAGCACCTTGCCAATGGCGGTGCAGTGCAGCGGCGCGCGCCGGCCAATCTTGGAGTACATGCCCAGGGTGTGGCGCGAATCGATCTTGTGCACATAGATGATCTCGCTGTCGATCAAGGTGCCCAGGTGAACGGTTTCGCCGGTCTTGTCGGCCAACATCTGCATATGGTGCTTGGCCAGGTCCACCAGGTCCGGATACTGCAAGGCCTTGGCGCCCAGCTCGAAGGCCCGCATGGTCAAGCCGTAGCGCTCGCTATCGGCCTGCTGGCGCACATAGCCCAGCGTCATCATGGTCTGCAAAAAGCGGTAAACGGTCGCCTTGGGCATGGCCAAGCGCACGGACAAATCAGAAATGCCGGTCTCGCTGCGTTCCGACAATGCCTGCAGGATCGCAAAAACCTTCAGTACTGCGGCAACCGATTCCGGCTGCTTGGCATCATTTGAATCGTCATCCATTTGTTTCGAATGCCTTGGTATAGCGTTTCAATTGAATTGAATTATCCCTGACTTGCTGACAAGCCCTATGCGGACTTACCTCCCGCTCTGAGCTAGAAAATAGCGAGTTCAAGGCAAAGTTTGATTGCGGTACTCGAGTAGACGATTGGCCTGTTCGCCGCTGCTGGCAGCGCTGCCAACAAATGGCCGCCGCGATGTTGACGGCCCCCAGGGGGCAATATGAGGCCCGAGTTGGCTGTCTCTTACAAGAGCCTGGCCGTTCGGCGACACGCCCGCCACCCAAGTGCCTTTTGGCACGCCTTGGTCCCAGGCCCGACCCAGTGCCACCGAAGCGGGCGCCAAACCCGGCTCGGCCAGAAAGCGGCTGTTCAAAATCAGAAAGCCCAGCGGCTGGGCGGCGGGCGTGCTGGGCGCCAGCACAATGCCACCCTCGCCAGGGCTGCGCCGGCCAGCTCGACTGAGAATCTCGCTGTCCTCAATCACCAGCTGGGCATTGCCAAACACGAAGTCCACGTCACCGGCGATCAAGCTCCTATAGATCCAGACTCGGCTGAAGCGCGCGCCATCCTGAGCAGCAGCATAGAAGGTGTCTTGGTGACCGAGCAGGCGCACATCCTGCAATTGCAGCCGGTCGCCGCGCGTCATCAGCGCCACCGCCTGCGCGCCGCCAGCCTCGCCGACCTGAGGCGGATAGCCGACGCCGGCACGCACCCCGTCCATCGCGTCATTGGCAATCGTCAGATGCGCCAGTTGCACGTCCTTGCTGAACAGGCTCAGCGTGGCGCTGCCCGAGGTGCCATAAATGGCGGACGCCAGATTCGGCACGCACGCATTGGCCGCATCAATCCCGGCGCGTTTGGGCTTGGCGCTGTAATGGCCCTCGACCAGGGTCACGGCGGCCGCGTCGACGGGGTCGCCATACAAGCTGACGGGTGCCTTGTCCTGCACGCAGACCGTTTCGCGGTAGCTGCCCGGTCGCAGGCGAATGAAGTAGCGTCGCTGCCCAGCGCCAGCACCGGCAGCAGCAGCAGCAGCAGCAGCAGGCACAGCGTCTATCGCCGCCTGCAGCGTACGGTGACTGCCGCTGCCGTCTGCGGCGACGATGAAGTCGGCCGGCCAGCGGGCCGCATCCAGCAAAGGCTGCGGCCGCCAATCGCCGAGGTAATCGGCGCGCTGGTGCCGGCTGGCCTCGGCCTCACTGAGCTGCGGCCGGGGCTGGGCCTTGGCTTGGGTGAAAGCAGCGCTAGCGCTCAAGGTCAGCAGCAAGAGCCAGGCTCGCATGGCGCTTGAACCTCAGCCCAAGTCGGCCAGGTACAGCGCCGGCTCGCCCTCGGCATCGGAGCTGAACAAGACCTGTTTTTGGTCCGGCGTGAAGCTGGGGTGCGGATGGGTGACCTGGCGGTTGCCCTTGTAGACGCGCCAGCTGCTGTCCTGCCTCGCGAGGGTGCGGCGGGTGCCGGACTTCAGGTCGAACAGATGCCGATAGGGGTCGTTCTTGATCTCATGGCCGCTGGCATTGGCCACGTCGACCGGCGAGCCGCTGCCGTCACCGACCAGCAGCGTGCCGTCGAAGTTGCTCATCAGGTGCGAGCAAGGCGGCATCAAAGTAATGCGCCGCGAAACCAGCGTGAGCGGGTCCAGCGTGCAGATCCAGCGCTCGGTCTGCCCCTCCAGATAGGACACAAACATCATCTGCGAGCCGTCCGGCACCCAGAACTCATGCGTGATGCTCTCGCCCTTCTCATGCGTCTTGCCGCAGCGCATATGGCTGCCGTCCTCATTGATGAACCACATCCGCGCGTCGATCAAGTCGTGCGGGCCCTCGTGGCAATAGGCGACCGTGTTGTCATCAAAGGGGCGGTACTGCGGATGGCCGAGCCAGCCGTCCTTCTCCAGGATCACCTCGCGCTCGCCTGTGCCTAAGTCGATGCGGATCAAGCGGCAGCGCGGCTTTTTGTGGAACATCTCGTGGAACTTCTTCCAGTCGCTTAAGGGAAACCAATCATCGGCATGAATCTCGATGCCGACCATCTGGGTGCAACTGCTGTTCGATACCCAGGTGCCATACCCTACCCAACCGGCGGGCACGGTGTAGGCGATGTCTTCGCTCAGATCACTCAGATGCAGGCGGATCAACTGCCGCTCGGCGCGCACGAAGTACAGATATTTATCGTCCGGGCTCAAGAAGCCGCCGAAGGTGTTTTCACCCGCCTGGTCGGTCAGCTGGGTGGCGACCTGCGTCTGCAAATCGAGCAGGTGGTAGTTCCAGTTCGGCCTCGCGGGATCACCAATATCAGGTCCAAACTCGGCAGCAAAGATCAGCTTGCTGCCGTCATTGGTGAAACATTTTTGGTAGAAATAATTGCGATGGCAGGTCACGTCCAAGGGCGTCAGCCGGGTCACTTTGGCGCCGGTATCGGGGTCCTGATGGGACACGAAATGCATTTGTCGCTGCGTTGATTTGCTCATGGTGATTGCTCTTCTTTGCCTGCTCGGCGCATCAATAGTTTCAAGAAAATATGGGCCACCCTCAGCGTCAGGCTGAGGGTGGCGGCCATGCGCGGTTGCGGCCAACCGCCCAGCTCACTCTCCGGCTCTACGGCCCTCTCTCGTCATTCATACCAGCATCTACTTGATACGCCTCAGTAAGGCGTTACCCTCTTCGACCAAACGTTTTGCGGCTTCAACGTCCGTGGTCTTGCCATATGCCACCGTCTCGAACACCTCGCGCAGGAACTTCTGCATGCGCGCATGCTCGAACAGCGGCGACGGCAGCTCGATACGCCCGGCCTGCTTTTGCGCCTGGATCTGCGCATGGGCCTGCAGCTCCAGCGGCGGCAAGGCGTTCTCGCGTACCAGCAGGTCGAACTGGCTCTGCGCGCCGGGCACGCCACGGGTCTTGCCGAGGATGCGCGCGGCTTCCGGGTCGGTCAGCAGGAAGTTGATGAAGCGCGCCGCCAGCTCCGCCTTTTTGCTGTTGCGCCCGACCGCAAACATCAGCGAGGGCCGGCCGAACATGCCGCTATTGGCCGCGCCGGGCAGCGTCGGGAACTCGCCCAGCGCCAGCTTTTGCTGCGTGTCCAGCGTGCTGGCGCGCAATGAGATCGCACTGTCCCAGGTGTAATTACCGGCCCAGTTGCCAACCACCCAATCCTGTTGCTGCTCGGTCGCTTTTTCCGCGCCGCCCAAGCTGGCGCGCAGCGGCAGCGGCGTGGCCGTGTGGCCGTCGACTAGGCGCTTATAGGTTTGCACCCATTCCAGCGCCGCCGCCGGGCTCATCGCCACGCGCGGCTGCTTGGGGTCCAGATAGGCCGTGCCTAGCTTCTGATGCACATAGGCCTGCGACAGCAGAATCATGTCGTAGAGCTCACCGTCCAGCGGGAAGGCGTTGGGCCCAAGTCGCTGCTTAAACACTGCACCAGAGGCGAACAGCTCGTCCCAGGTTTTGGGCAAAGGCAAACCGGCGCGATCGAATGCCGCCTTGTTCCACAGGAAAATTCGTGCGCTATAGCCGACCGGCAAGGCATTGAGCTTGCCCGCCACCATGCCCATACCGAGGTCTTGCTCGCTGAACTGATTCAGCGCCAGCAGATGGCGGTACTGATTCAAGTCGGTGAAGCCGGTGCCGCGCTTGGAAAACATCGCCATCCAGGCCCAATTGATCTGCATCACATCGGGCTCGGAGCCGCCGGCGATCTGGGTCGTCAGGCGCTCCAGATAACCATTGAAACCCATGTACTCGGCCTTGATCTTGAGGCCAGGGTTTTGGCGCTCGAAAGCGGCGATCGCCTTCAGCGTCGCCTGGTGGCGGGCACCGCCGCCCCACCAGGCAAAACGAAGGACAGTGGGCTCGCCCTTGTCAGCGGCATGCACTTGAGGAGCAGCCATGGCGACCAGGCTGGCAGCTGCCAGGGCGAACAGGGAACGGCGTCGTTCAAACATCATGGTGACCTTCAGAGCAGCAAGTTGGCGCCGCTGCCGCCTTCGGCGCCATCAAACAAATGGCTGCAAGCCAGTTGCAAATGGAAGGTGTGCGCCGCGCCGCGCGTCTTGGCCGCAAGGCTGCCGAGCTGATCGGCCGGCACGCGGGCGGTCATGGGCACTTGGCCGATGTCGAAATGCACAAACACCTCGCTGCCCATATGTTCGGAGAAGCGCAATGTCCCCGGCACCGCGAAACTGTCACCCTGCGGGCGCGCCTCGGCCGAGATATGTTCAGGCCGCAGGCCGAACTTGATGGCTCCGGCGTGCTGGCGCATACGTTTGGCCTTGGACTCGGGCAATGGCAAGACCTGACCCCCGAGCAGCACGGCCAAACCTGCGCCGTCGGCCTGCAGTGAGGCGGGGTGGATATTCATTTCCGGCGAGCCGATGAAGCTGGCGACGAAGGCGTTGGCCGGACGGTCATAAAGCGCGGTCGGGGTATCGACCTGCTGGATCACGCCGTCCTTGAGCACGCAGATGCGCTCGCCCATGGTCATCGCCTCGACCTGGTCGTGGGTGACGTAGACGACGGTGGCCGGCTGGCCCGATTCGCGCAGCGTGCGGTGCAGCTCGGTCAGGCGCACCCGCATCGAGGCGCGCAGCTTGGCGTCCAGATTGGACAGCGGCTCATCGAACAAGAACACCTCGGGCTTCTTGACGATGGCGCGGCCGACCGCGACGCGCTGCGCCTGGCCGCCCGACAGCTGCTTGGGGTAGCGGTCCAGCAGATGCTCCATTTCCAGCAGTTGGGCTGCGTGACGCACTCGTCTGTCAACCTCGTCCTTCTTGGCGCCGGCGAGCTTCAAGCCGAAGGCCAGGTTGTCGTAAACCTTCATATGCGGGTAAAGCGCATAGTTCTGGAACACCATCGCGATGCCACGCGCCTTGGGCGCCAGGGTGTTGACCAGCTTGCCGCCGATATGCAGCTCGCCGCCGGAGATGGTCTCCAGGCCGGCGATCATGCGCAAGAGCGTGGACTTGGCACAGCCCGAAGGGCCAACAAAGACCATGAACTCGCCGTCGCGGATTTCCAAGTCCACCCCATGCACGGCCTTGAAGCCATTCGGGTAGACCTTTTCGATTTTCTTCAGGCTTAACTGCGCCATGTCGTTGTCTCTCTTTATCCTTTGATGCCGCTGCTGGCGGAACCTTCAATGAAGTGGCGCTGGGCGGCGAAGAACACCGCCACCGATGGGATCAGGGCGACCACCGAGATCGCGATCACGCTGGCCCACTCGACCTCTGCGGTCGCGCCGATGCTCATCTTCAGGGCCAGTGAAACCGGGTATTTCTCCACCGAGGCAAGATAGATCAGCGGGCCCATGAAGTCGTTCATGGTCCAGATGAACTGGAACACGATGACCGAAATAATGGCCGGCTTCAGCATCGGGACGATGATGTGCCAGAGCAGTTGCAGGGCGTTGCAGCCGTCGATCTGGGCCGCTTCTTCCATATCGCGCGGGATGCCGCGCAGAAACTGCACCAGCATGAAGACAAAGAAAGTGTCGGTGGCAAAGGCCGAAGGCAGGATCAGCGGCAGATAGGTGTCCAGCCAACCGAACTCGCGGAACATCAGGTATTGCGGCAGGCGCAAGACGATCAGCGGCAACATCATCGTGCCGACCATGATGCTGAACAGGAACTTCTTGCCCCAGAAGTCAAAGCGGGCGAAGGCGTAGGCCACCAGCACGCAGGAGATCACCGTCACGATGATGCGCGGGATGGTGATCAAAAAGCTGTTCAGAAAATAGGTCGCGAAGGTGTACTCGGTGCTGGTCTTCCAGCCTTTGACGTAGGCACTGACGTCAAAGCGGCTGGGCCAGAAGCCGATCTCGCTATAGATCTCGACATTGCTCTTGAACGAGGCACCGATCAGCCAGGCCAGCGGATACAGCATCACCAGGGCGACGGCAAACAAGGCCACATAGCGGAACCAGGAATTGCCCTGATCGCGACCCAGGATCAGTGTGGGCGCGTCGGTATTGGCGCCGCTCATTTGGACGTCTCCTTCTCACCCGAGTAGAAGACCCAGTACTTGGAGCTCCAGAACGAGATCGCGCTTAAACCGCCGACCAGGGCGAACAAAACCCAGGACAGCGCCGCGCCATAGCCGAGGTTGAAGTAGCGGAAGCTCTGGTCATAGATGTACAGCGCCAGCACATAGGTTGAATGCAGCGGGCCGCCTTCGGTGATGGCATAAGGGCCGTTGAACTCCTGAAAAGCCTGCACCATCTGCATGATCATATTGAAGAAGATAACGGGCGTAATCAGCGGCACGGTGATGCGGAAGAACTGCTGGCGCTTGTTGGCGCCGTCGATCTCGGCCGCCTCGTACAGCGAGATCGGCACGTTTTGCAGCGCGGCCAAAAAGATCACCATCGCCGAGCCGAACTGCCAGGTGAACAGCAGCACGATGGTCCAGAGCGAGTAGTGCTCATCGGCCAGCCAGGCGATCGGCTCCAAGCCGAGCTTGATCATCATGAGATTGACCAGGCCCTGCTTGGCGAAGATGAAGCGCCACAGCACAGCGGTCGCGATTGAGCCGCCCAGGATGGAGGGCAGATAGAAAGCGGCGCGGAAGAAGTTGATGCCGCGCAGCTTGTAATTCAGCACATGGGCAATGAAGAGCGCGAAGCCGACGCGCAGCGGCACCGCCAGCACGGCGAACAAGAGCGTGACGCCCAGCGACTTGCGGAACAGCGGGTCGGCGCTGGCGATCTCTACATAGTTGTCGAGGCCGACAAACACCGGCGGGTCCATCAGATCGTATTGCGTGAAGCCGAGCGCGAAGCTCATCACGAAGGGAAATAGCTTGAAGCCCAGCACGCCCAATACAAAGGGCAGCACGAACAGAAAGCCTAGTTTTTTGTTTTCATACATTCACCGTGTCTCCTGCGGTGATTGAAGAAGACCCCACTGCGCAGCAGTTGGGGGCTGACCCCTCAAGTTGAGCCCGTGGAACCGGCTTTGCCGGGCCACTGGGCTTTGCCCCCTTGAGAGGGTGGCGCGCAGCGCCTACGGGGGTGGGCTACCTAGCTAGCCAACCGCCGTCGACGGCGACGGTGTAGCCGTTGACGTAATCAGACGCCTTGGACGACAGGAACACGACCGGGCCGGCCAAGTCTTCCGGCGAGCCCCAGCGGCCAGCCGGGATACGCTCAAGGATGGAGGCGCTGCGGCCTTCATCGGCGCGCAGTGCAGCGGTGTTGTTGGTCGCCATATAACCGGGCGCAATGCCGTTCACATTGATGCCGTGCGAAGCCCATTCGTTCGCCATCGCGCGGGTGATGCCCATCACCGCGCTCTTCGACGCGGTGTAGGACGGCACGCGCACGCCGCCCTGGTAGGACAGCATAGACGCCACATTGATGATCTTGCCGCCCTTGCCCTGGGCAATGAACTGGCGGGCGGCAGCCTGCGAGAAGAAGAACACTGTCTTCAGGTTCAGGTCGATCACATCGTCCCAATCCTTTTCGCTGAACTTGATCGCGTCTTCGCGGCGGATTATGCCGGCGTTGTTGACCAGAATGTCGATGCGGCCGGTCAAGGTCAGCGCCTCTTTGATCAGCCCGTCGATGCAGCTGATGTCGGACAGGTTGGCGCGCAGGTCCAGAAAGCGCCGCCCGGTGGCCTCAACTTGCTGGCGTGTCTCGGTCGGTTCGGTCACATTGATGCCGACCACATCGGCGCCGGCCTGCGCCAAGGCCAGGGCCATGCCCTGCCCCAAGCCGGTATTGCAGCCGGTGACGATGGCGACCTGGCCGTTGAGTTGGAAGTTTTCGAGAATCATGATGGTTTGCCTCTGATGTTCTTCTTGTTTGAAATTCAACGCAAAGCGGTCATGGGCACATGATCCATGTCCTTGAAGACCTGGTTCTCCCCCACCATGCCCCAGATGAACGTATAAGCCTGAGTGCCGACACCAGAGTGGATGGACCAGCTCGGGCTGATCACCGCCTGCTCATTGCGCACCACCAGGTGACGGGTCTGAGTCGGTTCACCCATCATGTGGAAAACGGCCGCGTTCTCATTCATGTCGAAGTAGAAATAGACCTCCATGCGGCGGTCATGCTGGTGGCAGGGCATGGTGTTCCACAAGCTGCCCGGCTCCAGCTGCGTCATGCCCATCAGCAATTGGCAGGTTGGCAAGACATCGGGCACCAGGAATTTGTAGATGGTGCGGCGATTGCTGGTCTCGGGTGCGCCCAAGGTTTCGGGCGAGGCCTCGGCCAAGGTCACCTTGCGGTGCGGGTAAGCGGTGTGCGCCGGCGCGCAATTGAAGTAGAGCTTGGCCGGCGTGGCCGCGTCGACGCTCTCGAAAGCCAAGACTTTGGCGCCTTGGCCCACATAGAGCGCTTCGCGCGCCCCGACCTCGAAGACCTGCTCATCCACCGTCACGCGCGCCGCGCCGCCGATATTGATCAGACCCAGCTCGCGGCGCTGCAAGAAGAAATCGGTGCCGGTGTATTTGCCCAACTCCGCGGCAAAGGTTACCGGCTTGCTGACCGGCATGATGCCGCCAACGATGATGCGGTCGATCTGGCTATAGGTCAGCGTGGCCTCATCGGGCTTGAACATGTCTTCCACCAAAAAGTGGCGGCGCAGGCCTTCGGTATCGAGGCTGCGGGCATGTTCGCTGTGAACGGGTTGACGGACTTGCATGGTGTTTTCCTTCTGCTCGGCGGGGGTCTAGAGCAGCCTCGATGGCTGCTCTGGCGTTTGATTTGGGGTGGCTTGGATGCAAGCGTAACGCATCTCAGTGCTTTCCCGGAATAATGGTTTCTATTTAGTGAACCACTGTTTCATTTTTTTCCACAAGCGGTATAGTAAACCCAATCGCAGCCCCAAACAGCAGAAAACTTCGCCACAAACTGAGCCCTAGGTCGTCGCAAGCGGCCGCCATACAGCGCAGCAAGACGGCTGGCAGTACAGAGCTGAGAAGACCCATCAAGCGCAATGATTGCCGGAGACCTACACAGATGAGCCCATTCTTTGACAACGCCGCCACACCTTGGACCGAGTTGGGCGATGGCATACGCCGCAAGATCGTCGGTCACACGCCGGAATTGATGTCGGTGCTGGTGCAATTCGATCTGGGTGCCATCGGCACGGTGCACGCACATGATGCCCATGACCAGATCGCCTATGTGATCAGCGGCGAGTTCGAGGCCGATGTCGGCGGCGTCAAGAAGATTTTGCGTGTTGGCGACGCTTTCGTGGCACCGCGCTTGACCCCCCACGGTGTCGTCTCGCTTGCCGCCGGCAGCACCCTTTTGGATCAATTTTCTCCCCGCCGCGAGGACTACCTCTAAGCCCCCACTCCCTCTGCCCGGGCGCACTGCAGCGCCCAGCCAGGCAGAAAGCAAGACTTCACGGCGCCCTGCGCGCGCTGCACCGCGATCCAACACCGGCCCTCAAACATGCGTAGACATGTCAACAAGGCCACCCCAGCTTTGTGCACCGCTGCTAGTCAGCGACGCACAGTTTGAACAACAGCAGGAGACAACAAACCATGAACCCGCGCCTAAGCAGCAGCAAAAAGTCCCATTCCCAAGCCCTCGTCATGTCGATGATCTCGGTGGCCGTATTGAGCCTGATCGGCACGGCGCAAGCCCAAGAAGCGAGCAAGCCCGCAGCAAACAACGAAGCCAAGCTGGACACCGTCTCGGTGACTGGCTTCCGCGCGTCCTTGGAGACCGCCCTGCGCGCCAAACGCGACGAAAACAGCATTGTTGACGTCATCAAGGCCGAGGACATGGGCAAGTTCCCCGACACCAATCTGGCCGAGTCGCTGCAGCGCGTCCCCGGCGTGGTGATCGACCGCGACGCCGGCGAAGGCCGTTCCATCACCGTGCGTGGCCTGGGCCAGGACTTCACCCGCGTGCGCATCAATGGCATCGAAGGGCTGGCCACCACCGGCGGCACCGACAGCTCGGGCGGCGCCAACCGTTCACGCGGCTTTGACTTCAATGTCTTCGCCGCCGACCTGTTCAGCTCCCTGACCGTACGCAAGAGCAGCTCGGCCGATATCGACGAAGGCTCGCTGGGCGCCACGGTTGACCTGCAAACGACGCGGCCCCTGGACCTGAAGGCAGGTTTCACAGGTGCCATGGCGCTCAAAGGCATGTACAACGATCTGTCCGGCAAGACCACGCCCAAGGCCTCCTTCCTCTTGTCCAACACTTTCGCCGACAAAAAGATCGGCGTGCTGTTCTCCGGCGCCTATTCCAAACGCGAAGTGCTGGAAGAAGGCTTCAGCACCGTGCGCTGGGACAACGGCGTTTCCTCCGGCGGCTGGTGCCCGCCGCAGGGTGCCACGCTCGCCACCGGCACCACCTTGCCGGCCGGCTCCACCGCCACCACCTGCGGCCCAGCCGCTAACGGCGTGCCTCGCTTGGCCAATACCCCGGCCAATCAAGCCGCCTACCAAGAGGCCAGCAAGGCCGGCAACTTCCACCCGCGCTTGCCGCGCTATGGCCGCTTGACCCACGACCAGGAGCGCCTGGGTTTGACGGGCTCCTTCCAGATCAAGCCGGCCGAGGGCACCCTGGTCACTGTCGATATGCTGTACTCCAAGCTCGACGCGACCCGCAAGGAAGACTTCCTGGAAGCCATCTCCTTCAGCCGCACCTTGTCGCAAGGCGGCAAGCCGCAAACCAGCGTGCTGGCGACCGAGTACGCGCCCAATGGCGCCCTGCTCTACGGCAAGTACAACGGCGTCGACATCCGCTCGGAGTCGCGTTTTGATGAGCTGTCGACCACCTTCACCCAGCCCACCTTGACCATCGAGCAAGCCCTGGGCGACACGCTCAAGCTGAACGCCAGGTTCGGCCGCGCCACCTCCAAGTTCAAGAACCCGATCCAGACCACCACCACTTTGGACGCCGCCAATGTGCAGGGCTACGAGATGGACTTCCGCAATAGCGACCGCCTGCCCGTCCTCAACTACGGCTCGCTCAACCCGTCCGACCCGAATGGCGGGCTGAAGATCATCGGCGTGCCGGTCGGCTCGGCCAGCATCAGCAACTTCACGCCTAGCGAAGTGCGCATCCGCCCGAACGGCACCACCAATACCAATGACCTGGCTCACCTGGACCTGGCTTGGGAAATCAACGACAAGATCACGCTGAAAGTGGGCGGCGATTACAAGAAGTTCAAGTTCGACACCTATGAGTCGCGCCGCACCGTCGAGACCATGAACACATTGCCGGCCGGCGTCACGCAAGCCAGCCTGGTCACCAGCTTGAGCGGCTTCGGCAGCGGCCAAAGCCTGCCGGCCGGCACCGTCACCAACTGGGTGCTGCCGGATTTAAACGCGATCGCCGGCGCCTATGACATCTACTGCAATTGCCTGAAAACCGGCGCCGCCGGCGGACCCGGCGACTACACGCTGACGTCCATCACCAACAGCAATGCGCGCGGCAATAACCGCTCGGTCACCGAGACCGACACCGGCGGCTTCGGCATGCTCGACTTCTCCACGGCACTGGGCGACATCCCGCTGCGCGGCAATGTGGGCGTGCGCTATGTGCAGACCAAGATGACCGCCAACGGCTATCTGGCCACCGCCGGCGGCACCCCGGTCACCGCCGAGAACAGCTATGACGACTGGCTGCCCGCCATGAATGTGGCCGCCAATCTGAGCAAGAACCTGATCCTGCGCGGCGCCGTCGCCAAGGTCATGTCCAGGCCTCAGTTGGCCAACCTGAGCCCCGGCGGCACACTCAGCACCACCGGCACCCTCAGCTACACCGGCGGCAACCCGACGCTCAAGCCCTTCCGCGCCGACACCTTCGACACCAGCCTGGAGTGGTACCACGAGAAGAACGCCTTCGTCGGCCTCGGTCTGTTCCAGAAGAACATCAAGACTTATATCCAGACCGTCAAGACCAACCTGCCCTACAACCAGACCGGCTTGCCGATGTCCTTGTTGCCACCGGGCATGACCGGCGAAGAAGTCTTCGCAGTGACCTCGCCGATCAACACCAACGGCGGCAAGCTCAGCGGCTTCGAGCTCAATATCCAGCAGCCCTTCAGCTTCCTGCCAGGCTGGGGCAAGAGCTTCGGTGCCTTGTTCAACTACACCTATGTGAAGTCACAGATCGAGTACATCGTCTCGCCTACCAGCACGGCCACGATCACCGATGACCTGATCAATCTGTCGCCACGCAGCTACAACGCGACGCTGTATTACGACGACGGCACCTTCAGTGCGCGGGTATCGGGCTCTCAGCGCGAAGCCTACCTGACCCGCGTACCAGGGCAGAACAACAACGATGTGGAGGGCAAGAACAAGACCTTCAACGTTGATGCCTCGATCTCCTACAAGGTCAATGACAAGCTCGACATCACGCTGGAGGGCGTCAACCTGACCAACCAGGCCAACGACCAGTACATCAGCAGCCAGCGCGACAGCGTGGTGGTCAATAACGTGACCGGCCGCGAATACCTGATCGGCTTTCGCTACAAGTTCTAAGCGCCAAGTCGTTTAGCGCAGCAAAGCCAAGAGGGGTGCGAGTGCAAACTTGCACCCCTATTTTTTTCCTTGCCGCCTGCAGGCCCATCCGAGTGGCCTCGACAGACGCTTTGGAGACCCCATGTCGAATGATTCATCCGCAAGCCTGGGCATGCCCGCGCAGCGCCGCGCCATGCTGAAGCAATGTTGCGCGCTGGCAGTGTCTGTTGGCGCTTGTGCCTGCCCGCCGGTTTGGGCCGCCGAGCAGAGCGAGAAGGCCATGCAGACCGCCGTCAACCCGCCACCGCCCCCACCAGCCCCGCCGCCGCTGGCCACGCTGCACCCTGCCCTGCATCTGGCCGGCGACTCCACCATGGCAGACAAGCCGCTGGACCCACCCAACCCCGAGCGCGGCTGGGGCCAGATGTTTCGCGAGCGCGTCAAAGAGCCCGAGCGCATCGTCAACCACGCGGTCAACGGCCGCAGCAGCAAGAACTTTCAGGACGAAGGCCGCTGGGCCCATCTGCTGGGGCAGTTGCAGACGGGTGACTATGTGCTGATCCAGTTCGGCCACAACGACGCAAAAAAAGAAGATCCGGCCCGCTATGCCCAAGCACATGGTGCCTACCGCGACAACCTGCGCTTGTTCGTGCGCGATGTGCGCGCCAAGGGCGCCACGCCTCTGCTGGCGACTTCGCTGATGCGGCGCGAGTTTGACCGCCAAGGCCGCTTGCAAGACACGCATGCCGACTACCCCGTGGTGATGCGCGCCGTCGCCGCTGAGCTGGAGGTCGCCTTGATTGACATGCACCGTGCAAGTAGCGTCTTACTCGATGCACTCGGCCCCGAGCAGGCGCTGCCGCTATTTCTGAAGGCCCGGCCCGGCGAATACGCGCGTTACCCCGCCGGCAAGCAGGACAACACACACTTCAGCGAGGCCGGCGCACGCGCGATGGCCGGACTGGCCGCAGAAGCGCTGCGTGCGCAGCAACACCCCTTGTCCAGCTGGCTCAAGTAAGCCCCCACTCAGGAGACACATGATGAAATCAGTTATCCACAGCGCCTTGCTACTCAGCTTGGCCGGACTTTGCGGCCAGGCTCAAGCCTACAGCCTGCCAGCCGGCACCACCATCAGCGGCCTCAGCAATGGCCTGACCGACGGCCTGCTGGGCCTGGACAGCGGCTATGGCGCGGGACCCACCAGCCACATCACTAGGTTGAATGCCGACGAGCCGGAATACGTCAGCGCCGACTTCCAGTTCATGCTTGATTTCAGTGCCGACGGCTCGCTGCGGGTCTGGGGCAATACCGACGACGGCGCCGTGCTCGGCAGCTTCAGCTTGAACTTCAGCTTCGCGGGCTTGAGCGAGCCGATTGGCACCTTCAGCCTCAGCAACACAGCAGCCCTCAGCACGGGCAGCATCAGCAGCCAGGTATTGACGCCCCAACAAATCAGCCTCAGCTTCAGCGAGCTCAGTTTCAGCACCCCCTTCGAGTCCTTCACGCTGCAACTCGGCGGCGTGCCCGCGGTGCCGGAGCCCGACTCGCTGGCCCTGCTGTGCCTGGGCCTGGGCCTGCTCGGCGCGCGCCGTCAGCTGCAGGGAGCGCAAGCATGAACAAGACGCTTGTGACTTTCGCAATCGCTTTAGTGACGGCCCATGCCAGCCTGGCCGCAAATGAGGTCCGGCTCACCGCTCTTGCCCTTGCCCCAGGCGCCGACCCTGCCCAACTGAGCGCACCGGCCGATGGCTGGGCGGCGCAAACCGGCGGCACCCAAGGTGGCGCTAGCGCCAAGCCGGAGCAGATTTACACGGTCGGCAGCCGCAGCCAACTCTTGGCCGCGCTGAGCAATGGCGCAAACGCTGCCAAGATCATCAAGGTGGTCGGCACGATCGATATGAGCGAAGGCCTGCCCTTCAGCAGCCATGCCGACCAAGTCTTGCGCGCGGCGATCAGCCTGCCCAGCAACACCACCCTGATAGGCGCAGGCCCGGGCGCAGGCTTCGTCAACGGCCATGTGCAAATCGCCGGGGTCAGCCAGGTGATCGTGCGCAATCTGAAAATCGTCGCCCCCTGCGATGTGGCCCCGGTCTGGGACCCCAGCGACGGCGCCAGCGGCAACTGGAACTCGGCCTTCGACGCGATCTCGGTGGCCGCCTCCCACCAAGTCTGGATAGACCGTAACACCCTCACCGATGCACCGCTGACAGACGACCAATTGCCGATTGAAAACGGCAAGCTCAAGCAATGCCATGACGGCCTGCTCGACATCACCCAGGGCGCCGACTATGTGACCGTGTCCTACAACGTTTTTGAGCAGCACAACAAGACCATCCTGGTGGGTGGCTCCGACGGCGCCGTCGGCGACGCCGGAAAATTGCGTGTCAGCTTCAGCAACAATGTCTTCAGCGCCATCAATCAGCGCGCGCCGCGCGTGCGTTACGGTCAAGTCCATCTGTTCAACAACTACTACAGCGGCAGCAAGAGCGACGCGATCTACCCGCACAGCTATAGCATCGGCGTCGGCAAGTCGGCGCAGATCTTGTCGCACAGCAATGTGTTCAATATTGCGGGGGCCGCCAACTGCGAGGGCCTGGTGGTGCCGGCCGGCAGCGATGGCGCCTTCAAGGACCTGGGCTCCACCCTCAACGGCGCAGCGCTGGGCGCCTGCGGCGTCGCCAGCAACATCAGCTGGACCCCGCCCTACGCCTACAAGCCGCGCCCGGTCGCCCTGGTCAAGGCAAATGCCTTGGCGCAGGCCGGCGCCGGCAAGTTCAAAACCAATATCAGCGGCAGCGGCAATGTCGGCGGCAGCGCCGGCAGCCTCGTGCCGGCCAAAGGCGAGACCGGGGTGCACAGCGACACCCTGTTGCAGCTATCCTTCGACGCCGCGCCTATCCTGGGAGCTAGCGGCAAGATCTATGTCCGCCGGGTCAGCGATGACGCCCTGGTGGACAGCATAGACATCAGCACCGCGCCCTCAGCCACCGACACCCAGACCCTGCTGCCGCGCGCCAACCTGGAGATCGACGCGCTGGCCTTAGGCGCCTTGCCCGAGAGTGCCTTGCGCGCCCGCTTCGTCTGGTACCGGCCGGTCAGCATCCAGGGCAATACCGCCACCATCAAGCTGCACAACAACAAACTCGCCTTCAACACCGCCTACTACATAACGATTGATGCCAGCGTGTTTGGCGCCAGCGTCAATGGCTCGACTTTCGCCGGCATCTCGGCGGCCGACGCCTGGACATTCAGCACCAAGGCCGCGCCCAGCTCCTACACCCAGCTGAGCGTCGCGGCCAGTGGGACCACGGCCGACTTCCGCAGCTTGCAGGGCGCTTTGAACTGGGTCATGACTTACTGCTCGACCGGTAGCCCGGTCGCCTATGGCTGCAACACGGTGGCGACACCGAAGTTGATCCAGATCGCCAATGGCAGCTACGCCGAGCTGAACCTGCTGCGCAATGTCGCCAATCTGACGATACAGGGAGAAAGCCGCGACGGCGTGAGCGTCGGCGAGATCAATTTCGAGTCGCTGAATGCGGGCAGCGGCGCCTCAGCCACGGCTGCCGGCACGGCGCTGAGCAGCTCCGGCAAGACCATAGGCCACCGCGTCCTGGGTGGCGGCCGCGCAGCCTTTTTGATCGAGAACGCCGACCTGCTGCAACTGCAGAACTTCAGCTTGCACAACCCGCATGTGCGCAGCAGCGCCTATGACAACCAGGCCGAGGCGCTCTACTTCAACACCAGCCAGACACCCACAGCCGCGCGCCTGGTGGCCAAGCAAATGAATTTCTTGAGCCAGCAAGACACCTTGCAGCTGAAGGGTTATGTGTGGATCTATCAATCGCTGGTGGCCGGCAATGTGGACTTCATCTGGGGCGGCGTGATGGCGGCGCTGTTCGAGGATTGCGAGATCCGCAGCGTCTTCGATCCAGCCAGCAATTCACCCGGCTATATCTTGCAGGCCCGCGCCGTCGCCGGCGACAAGGGCTTTGTGTTCCTGAACAGCCGGCTCACCGCCGGACCTGGTGTCACGCAAGCCTATCTGGCGCGTAGCGGCGGCACCGCCAGCAGCGCCTATATCGACAATATCGCCTTCATCAATAACCGGGTGGACAGTCACATCCTGCCGCTGGGCTGGTGCGTGGGCACCGGCACCAGCAAGACCGGCGTGGGCACCGGTGCTTGCGGCAGCAACCCGCCGTCCTATGCCGGCACGGCCAATGGCGGCAGCACCGACGCGGCAGGCTGGCGCGAAAGCGGCAGCAGCGATATGAACGGCGTGGCGCTGAATGTGGCGGCGCGGCTGAACAGCCAGTCAGTCAAAGTGGGCGCTGCGCCCGGCGTGCCGACCCTGATCGTGCTGGCCAAGCAAATGGACAGCTTGGCTGGCTATACGGACCGGGCCGAGATTTTCTACAACTCTTTGATTGCCACAGGCGCGCCCGGCGGCTGGGCGCCTCAGCCCTGATCTGGCCATAGGCATGGGCATGGGCATGGGCAGCCACCGCGCCAAGCAGCTAAGGCGCGGCGCTCGCGCCACCGCAAGCAGCGAGCGGCCCGGGCTGTTTGCTCTGCTTGCGTTTGAATTGCTGGGGTTTGAACTGAAGGTCCAACCAATCAAAAGCAGCATCCTGCTGCGTCGCCGTGAACTGGTGTACGCCTGGCCAGATGCAGGTTTGCAGCTGCTCGGCGGCGCCATAGGCCGACCAGACCTGCGCCATCTTTGCAAAAGCTTGGCTCACGGAAGCGAGCGGGAACAAGGCGTCTTGGGAGCCGGCATACATCAGCATAGGTTTTGGCGCCGCCAGCGCGGCCACATCGGGGTAGTCGAGGTAACGTGCTAGATAGGGGTGCAGCAGCGCGAAGCTGGACTGACCCTTGAGCTGGTTATTGCCTGGCACCATCAGGCCTTGCAAGGTGGCCATCCAGTTGACGGCGACGCCGGCCTTGATGTGAGGCGACAAGGCCGCCACTTGCCAGGCCCGCAAAGCTCCCATCGAAAAGCCTACGGCCGCGACCTGATCGGCATCGACCTCGGGCAGCATGGCCAAAAACTCGGCCGCACGCGCATCCTCGGTGGCAATCAAGCCCGCCCAGGAACTGCCCAGATTGAACAGATTAGCGGCCAGCGCTTGTTGCGAATCACGCTCGAAACCCGCGCCCGAACGCTCGCCCCAACCGAGCGCATCCACCGCAAGCACGACATAGCCGCGCTTGGCCAATTCGTCCCCAACGAAACGGCCCGAGTAATAGCGCGCCGCCCAAGCCGTGGCCGCGCGCTCGCGGGCCTCATTCCCCCAAGGCTGCACCAGCTTCTCTTTGCCAATATCAAAACGTGCGCCGTGGTCATGCAAGGCCAAGATAGCCGGGAACGGCCCTTTGCCCCTGGGTAAAAGCAGCAAGGCCGCCACACGACTCTGCGCGCTGACATTGAACTCGATTCGGCGAGCCAGATAGGGCCCGCGATCTAACTCTTCAACAACACGTGTATCAAAAGGGCCAAGGCCTTGCCCCGGCAACAAGATCAATTCCCGTGCTTTGATCAAGCCGGCCTGGGTCCAGGCCTGGGGCTTGGCGACATGCTCGGCCGTCCAACCCAGACTGAAAGTCAAGTTGTCGCGCAAGTACTGGTGGAAGACCGGCAGCTGATTCTCGGGGGCCAGCAAGCCGGGACTCTGGAATTCGGCCCGCGCCGGGCCGCTCGGGAGCAGGGCTAGCAAGGCCAAAGCCGCCGACCTCAAAGTACTCAAATCTGACCCCGCTTGTCAATAAAGCCGCACATGCACGGATGTTGCCTTGTTTTGTCTGGTATTTTCCACTTCGCCGGCACGACTAGAGATAAGCTAGCTCCAGCATACCTTTTATGGATTTCGGACTCACTCAGACAAGCAGCACAAAAAGCTGCACACTCAGCTACAAGAATCAGACGCCATACGAGCGCTGATGGAAACGGAGACAAGCATGAAATCTGGCAGCACGATCAAGATCGGAGCCCGCTTGGGTTTGGCGTTTGGCGCAGTTTTGCTGATCACGGCCGCCATCGCCGGCATCGGCATCTGGCGACTCGGAACACTCAAAGCCGCGGCCAACGACCTGGCAACGCTTGAAATGGAGCGCAGCAGCTTGGCGGCGCGCTGGTCGGCCAATATCAATTTAAATTGGGTGCGCACCTCGGCCGCCTTGTTCGCCGCCGATGCAACCTATGTCAAGGCCTTGCAGGCTGAAATGGACATCACCTCCAAGCTGATCGGCGAGACCCAAAAGCAGCTGGAGCCCTTGATCACAGACGCCAAAGGCAAGGCCTTGCTGGCCGACATCAGCAAGGCGCGCGAGGTCTACCGAGGCCCGCGCAGTGAGCTGATGAAGAAGAAGCTGGCTGGCGAGGATGTGGCCGATGCGGTCAAGTCGAATTTGCAACCCTTGGCAAGCACCTATCTGGCCACACTGGAGAAGCTGGACCAGCATATGGATGACATGCTGGCTAAGAGCCAGCTCGAAACCCAGGCCATAGCGCAGACCGGTCAATGGATATTGGGGCTGGGCGCAATTTTATCTTTGGGACTGGGCCTCGGATTTGCCTTGCTGGCGACAAGGTCCATCACACGTCCGATCACATTGGCGGTTGGCTCGACCCAGGCAATCAGCGACGGTGACCTCACCGTCAACATTGACGCCCGGGGCAGCGATGAATCCGCGCAGATGCTACAAGCCTTGCTGGCCATGCGCGACAAGCTGGCCCATATCGTTGGCGAAGTCAGAGAAAATGCCGAGGGCGTCTCCACCGCCAGCGCCGAGATTGCCCAAGGCAATCATGACTTGAGTGCGCGCACCGAGATGCAGGCCAGCGCTATCCAGCAGACGGCGGCTTCGATGGAAGAATTGGGCGCCACCGTCAAGCAAAACGCCGAGAACGCCCGCCAGGCCAACCAGATGGCAGTCACAGCCTCCAGCGTGGCCATCAAGGCGGGCGACGTGGTCAACGAGGTGGTCGAGACGATGAAGGGCATCAACGACAGCTCCAAGCGCATCGCCGACATCATCTCCGTGATTGATGGCATCGCCTTCCAGACCAATATCCTGGCGCTCAATGCGGCCGTCGAGGCGGCACGGGCCGGCGAGCAAGGGCGCGGCTTCGCGGTGGTGGCGTCCGAAGTGCGCAGCTTGGCCGGGCGCTCGGCCGAGGCCGCCAAGGAGATCAAATCTTTGATCAGCACCAGTGTCGAGCGGGTTGAGCTGGGCAGCGCCTTGGTCGACCGCGCCGGCGTCACCATGGCCGAGGTGGTAACCTCGATCCAGAAGGTCACCCACATCATGGGCGAGATCAGCGCCGCCAGCAACGAGCAAAGCTCGGGCGTCGCTCAGATTGGGTCTGCGGTACAGCAGATGGACCAAGTCACCCAGCAGAACTCCGCCTTGGTTGAAGAGATGGCTGCCGCCGCCAGCAGCTTGCGCACGCAGGCACAGGCTTTGGTGCAGGTGATGGCGGTATTCAAGTTGGCGAGCAGGCGCAGCCAGCGCTGACTCAAAGCCTTGCATCCCGCAATGTCCCGCGAGCCTATGCGCCGGACCCTGGTCACTGGCCTTGCTTGGTCTTGGTGGCGTAGCTGGCTGTTGACCTTTTTGCTTGTTTGCGAAGGCCTTGGGCCTGCGCACGCGCAAGATACCGAGCCGGCAGCAAACGAGGCTGCGGCGCGAGTGATGTTGCTGGTGTCTTACCACGCCGGCATGGTCTGGAGCGACGAGCAGATCGCCGGCTTGCGCAGTGAACTGGGCCACTATGAGCGGCCCATCAAGCTGAGCCTGGATTTTCTTGACACCAAGAATGTGCAGCCGCTGCCGCCCTATCAGCAGCAAATTGAAGACCTGCTGCTGACCAAATACGGCAAGGCCGCGCCAAGGCTGCTGCTGGCAACCGACGACGATGCGCTGGACTTTGCCCTGCGCATGCGCGCCCAGCATTTTGCCGGCGTGCCCATCTTGTTCTCCGGCGTGGCAGGCAGTCGCCGGGCAAGCCTGCAGGCAGAGGGCAATATCAGCGGCGTCTTCGATGATATTGATGCGGTGCAAAACCTCGCCTTGATGCTGAAGTTGCTGCCGCAAACAAAACGCTTGGTGATCATTCACGACCAAAGCCGCACCAGCCTGGCCCAAGTTGCCAGCTTGGCGCAGCTCACGGCGACAAAGCCGACGCTGCAAGTTGAACACCTGACGCAGAAATCGGTGCAAGAGGTGCAAGCCCGCTTGCGCAGCTTGACGAGCAGCGATCTCGTGCTCGCCCTGCCCTTCAATCTCGATGCCGAGGGGCGCGTCATCAGCCATGAAGAGGCGAGTGATTTGTGGGCCGAGGCGGCAACCGCGCCGCTGGCCGTCACGCGTGAAGTCAGCATGCGAACCGGCGTGCTGGGCGGCTATCTGGTGACCGGCCGCCAGCAGGGCGAGCATCTGGGCCGCATGGCCGTGCAGGTCTTGCGAAGCCAGCCAATTGATGCGCTCCCCATGCAGGCCGGGCTTGGTGTACCGACCTTTGACTACCGACAGTTGCGACGCTGGGGCATTGCCGAATCGGCCTTGCCCGCCAATGCGCTGGTGCTCAATCGCCCTGCCAATTGGTGGACCGATCTGCGTCCCTATCTGGGTTGGCTGATCAGTCTGTTCGGCAGCTTGCTGGTCATCATTGCCTTGCTGATCAACGGCATACGGCTGCGCCACCGCTCCGAACAGGCGCTGCGCCAGAGCACGCAAAACTACTTGGCTTTGTTCAACAGCAGCAGCGACGCGATTCTGGTGCGCGATGGCAAGAGCCTGGCCATCATCGATGTCAATCCGCGCTTTTGCAGCCTCTACGGCTATAGCCAGGCCGAAGCCTTGGCGCTTCAGGCCGGTCAAATCAGCGCCGAAGCAGACCTATACACCCAAGCCATGCTGGCCCAGCGCATAGGCAAAGCGCGGGTCGAGGGGCCGCAGTTTTTTGAATGGCGTTCGCGCCGCAAAGACGGCAGCGTGTTCTGGTCCGAGGTGTCGCTGACCGCCTTCAAGCATGCCGAGGGCGAACGCATTGTCTCGACGGTGCGCGATATCTCGGACCGCAAGCAACTGCAAACGCAGGCCCAGGCCTTCCAGCACCAGGTCACAGAGATCTTCCAGAGCCTGCCGGTGGCGGTGTTTGTCATTGATGCTGAGCACCGCGTAACTTTCTGGAATGAACAGATGACGCACCTGACCGGCATCGCGGGCAAAGACATCATAGGCAGCCATGAGGCCTGGCGCGGTATCTACCCAAGCGCGCGGCCCTGCCTGGTTGATGCGGTCGTGGATGGCACGGACGCCGTTACGCTGACACAGCTGTACGGCGATCAGATCCGCAGCAGCAGCGAAGTCCACGGCGCCTTGGAAGGGCAGGCTTGCTTCCCCGCACAAGGCGAGCGCCCGGCGCTCTGGCTACGCTTTTGCGCAGCCCCCTTGCGGGATGAAGCGGGGCAGGTGATTGGGGCCATAGAAACCGTCATCGATGTGACGGCGCTCAAACGCAGCGAAGAAAGCCTGCTCTCGCTCAACCAGCAACTCGAAGCCCGCGTCGAGGCACGCAGCCAGGCCCTTGAAATCGCCATGCAACAGTTGCTGCAGGCGGACAAGATGGCCGCCCTGGGCAGCGTGGTTGCCGGCGTGGCGCAGGAGCTGAATACGCCGCTGGGCAATGTCTTGACTGCGGCTTCGACGCTGGCCGACGGCAGCATCACTTTTGGCCAAGAACTGCTTGGCGGCCGTTTGCGCCGCTCCGAGGTGCAAGCTCGGGTGGACCAATTGCATGACGGCAGCCTCTTGATCGAGCGCAACGCCAAGCGTGCCGCCAAGCTGGTGGAGGACTTCAAGCAGATCGCCGTGGATCAAAGCAGCATGCGCCGACGTGAGTTCGCGCTGCTCGATCTGGTCAACGACACCTTGTCCATGCTGAGCGCCAGCCACTTGCTTGCCAAAGCGCAGATACAGCTCGAAATTGACCCCGCCATTCACCTGCACAGCTTCCCTGGGCCGCTGGAGCAAATCTTCAGCCATCTGCTGACGAATTCGATCAAGCACGGCTTTGAAGCTCAAGCTCAGGGGCATATCAGCATCAAAGCACAAGCCGCGGGATCAGCCGTCGTTATCAGTTATGCCGATGACGGCTGCGGCATCGCCACGGCAGCGTTGAAACATTTGTTCGAGCCCTTCTACACCACCCGCTTTGGTCAGGGCGGCAGCGGTCTGGGCCTCTACATTGTCTACAACCTGGTTACCAGTGCCTTGGGTGGCAGCATCGAGGTCAGCAGTACGCCTGGGCATGGGTGCCGCTTCGATCTGCATTTGCCCCTGTTCATGGACTCTGCGCCGGACAGCCTCTAGCCAAGTCGATCAATGGGGGCTTGGGCGGGCATATCAGGGTTTCCTTGCATGGACTGCCGTCCGCACAAGTGAAACACTGTTTCAAAGCGGAAGTTTTCGCCCCAGACGCTGCGAGAAGCTGCCTTCTCGAGCCGATCCGACCTCCAGCCAAACCTACGCATCTGGCTGACCGGACAAACAAGACTGGCGCTTTCTAGACCGGCCAAGTTCCACGCTGAGCTTGCCAAGCCAGCTATCCAAGCCCTCAAGCCTGCCCTCTGGCAAGCCAACACCGCCAGACGCCTGAAGCGTCTGACCGGGTCCGGGCTCCCACTGCTCTTATCGCCCGCATCTCAGGCGTTCAGAACCGTAGACCTCGGCGCGAAGCCAAGGCCCAAGCCGAAGCCGAAGCCTTGAATCAATGCCCCCGCGCCATAGCTGCGTCGGACCTCAATCAATACCGCAGATGTAAATCGGTATTTGAGCGGTCTGCCGCATGAGAGATCAGTACTCGAATGAGACCAGAGCCGTCGAGAACGGCTCACAGGAGACAAAAAATGAACAAGGCTTTGAAACCTAGGTCGAGCCGCGACACCAGGTGCGCCCGCACCTTGCTGGCTGCATCGATCTCCTTGGGTCTGCTGGCTTGCGGCGGCGGCAATCCAGCGCAGGAGGACGCGGCTCAAGCCAGTCAGGCGGACAGTCACTCCAAAGCCTTGGCGCTTGCAACGGCCAGATTGCCTGCACCACCGCCCGCGCCCGCTCCGGTCGCCGTGATTGACGCCATCAGCCTGACCGACACCACGGCTGCGCTGCTGTTCGACATCGGCAATCGCAGCTACTCAGCAGCCGTCACCATCGACGGCAAGCACAACCCGTCCAACTACGGAGCCGCGCCCAAGCTGCCGGCCTGGCAGTTCGCGACCGTCGACCCCACCGCCGGCGTCTTGAGCTTCGAGCGCGAGACGGCGCCTGATATCGGCTGGCATAGCTATTCCCGCAAGGGCAAGTTGCGGGTGAGCGGCGGCGCGTCAGCTGCGCCCAATCGCATCTACACGGTCTTCAACAAAGAACAGTTGCTGGGCGCCTTGCGCGAGGCCAAGAACGAAGCCAAGATCATCCGCATCGTCGGTCACATCGATTTCCGCTGGAGCGAAGGCAATACCAAGTTCGAGGAATACACCAGCTTTCTGGACCAAAAGCAAGGCGGCTCGCTGTCTATCCCGTCCAACACCACCCTGGTCGGCATCAATGACGCGCAGGGGCGCCCGGCACGCATCACCGGCACGACTCTTCTGATCGGCATCGAAGCGGCCATCAGCGCTGCCGGCTCCGAGGCCGACTTCAAGAAATGGGTCGCCGACGGCAAGGACCCAGAAAGCTACCCCACCTGGACGCGCAACATCATCTTGCGCAATCTGCAAATCGACACGCCCTGGGACGTCAACCCCGAGGACTCGGGCAATGCCTATGCCGACGGCATGACCATCACCCGCGGCCAATACATCTGGATCGACCATGTGTCGATCAGCGACGGCGACACACCCGACTCGCTGGCCAGTGACACCCGCCACGACGGCGCACTCGACATCGTGCGCGGCTCCGACTACGTGACCCTGTCGAACAATTACTTCACCAAGCATGGCAAGACCACCCTGGTGGGCAATGGCGACTCGGGCCGCGCCTGGAGCGACGCCGGTCGCCTGCACGTGACCTTCACCGGCAACTGGTGGGACAGCACCGGCAGCCGGCTGCCGCTGGTGCGCTTCGGCCAAGTTCATCTCTACAACAATCTGATCAGCGGTGACACCGACCCCAGCGACAAAGACCTGAAGTACGGCAGCGGCCTGGACGTGCGCTACCAATCCGACGTGATCTCGGAGAACAACTTCTACGATTTCAAGGGGCTGAAGCCCAAGGAGATTTGCGGCAAGCTGGCCATGGGCAAAGACGCCATCAGCTTTCGCAGTTCGGGCCATCGCTTCATCAGCAACAAGGACGATGCCGGCAAGCCCATGCCGGCGCCCATAGACGCTCAGCTGCAAGCATGCAAAGGCTTGCCCGTGGCGCAGCAATGGGTGCCGCCCTATGCCTACACCTTGCGCGCCGCCGACGCGCTGCGCAGCAGCTTGAGGCAAAGCGCTGGCGCCGGGCGCATTGGCCTTTTTTCCAGCAAACCGGCGGCGCTCAGCGGGGATTTTGCCCAGCTCAGCCAGGCTGGCGGCGGCCTCTGAACTACAAGGACTTCATCCCATGAAAGCACTCAACGCACCAAGGTTCGCGCTATCCGTGGCACTGCCCCTGGCGCTTTCCTTGGCACTGCCCCTGGCGCTGCCCTCACTGGCTTCGGCTGAAGCCATCGACCGTGTTGACTACACGACGCTGAGCGGCGCCTCGGTCAGCTTCAATGAACTCGGCCCCGGCGGTCTGCTCGAAGGCCTGCTCAATAGCGGCGGCGTGCAATTCGGCGAACGCTTTGGCGGCCAGGAACTCAGCGTCACCAAAGCGCCCCGATTGGGCGAGGTGGCGCAAGACTGGTTCGACGACCTCAGCTACGGCCAGCCCAGCCATGGCTTGCTGCTGGAGGCCGGCGCCAGCGGCGCCAATCTGGGTGTCTATGACTACGGCGACGGTCGCGCCCAGGCGCTGGCCGGCATCGGGCCGCCGCAGCCAGGAGGCAGCGACCCTTATTTCGGCTTCGGCTTGGGCGCCATCTCCGCCCGCTTTGCCAGCGGCCAGCAGGCCATCGGCTTTCAACTGCGCGACGCCAATGGCGGCAGCGCACTGCTGAGCCTCTACCGCATCGACGGCAGCCTGATCCAGCGCCTCAATCTTGGCCCCGTGGCCGATCAAAGTTATGCCTTTGCGCGCAGCGACGGCGCGGCCGACATTGCCGGCTTCTCCTTGAGCAATGTGGACGGCTATTACGGCATTGCGATCGACAACCTGGTCTTCGGCAGCGTCAGCGCGGTGCCGGAGGCGGACTCGGCTTGGCTGCTCTTGGCCGGGCTGCCGATCTTGGGTGCAAAGACCAAACGCAGATTTCCATCCTTCTCATGCGCCCGCCAAGCTTGAGAAGTTCATTCAGGCGACCTCAAGCCGGCGAATGCCGGTAACTCTTTATATCAACGGAGACTCGACATGATTCAATTCAGCAAACTGGCCAGCGCCGCAGCACTGTGTCTGGGCGCCTTCGCCTCTGCCCAAGCCACCACCCTGGCCAACGGTGATTTCGCCTTCACCGGCATCAACGGCAACACCACGCTGGGCGGCTGGTCCTTCGTCACCTTCACCGATATCGCCGCCGGCACGACGATCTTCTTCACCGACACCAATGTGCTGCAAACCACGGTCGCTGCCGGCGTCTTCTCCTCCACCGCCGAGACCTTCTGGTCATGGACGGCCAGCGCCGATGTAGCCGCCGGCACCTCGGTTGCGCTGCAGGGCACCGGCGTGTCGGGCGCTTACACGGCCAAATCAGGCGCGGCTGGAGGCAGCGCCAATGGCACGGTCACCAACCTCAATGGCGGCGCCTCGAACATCTCAAGCGGCGGCGACATTCTGTACGCCTTCCAAGCGGCCAGCTTTGCCAGCAACTATCAGGCAAGCGACATCACCTTCCTGGGCGCGGCATCAAACCGGACCACGCCTTACGCGACTTCAGACAACCCCTTCGCGGCCACCGGCCTGAGCGGCATACAGGTGCGCGAGTACAGGATCAACAACAGCACCGCGACCCGCTACAGCCAGTTCAGCGCTCAGATCAGCACCGACGACACGCCTTTCAGCAGCATGGCTGATCTGAAGGCAGCGCTGGCTGACAACGCCAACTGGAACACGGTCTCGGCGTCCAACACGATTCCCGTCGTGTCCGACGTGCTGGCCATCACAGCCGCCGTACCCGAGCCGCAAAGCTACGCGCTGCTGCTGGCCGGGCTGGCCGTCGTCGGCGCTGTCGCCCGCCGTCGCCGCCCAGCCTAAACCCATAGCACAGCCCCGGCCATTCCTTGTAACCTGGCCCGGGGCTGTCAGCAGGAAAGAGAGCCCAGCATGCCCATGATCAAACCCATCCCACGCCTTGCTGCCCTGCTCGCCAGCTTGGCTGGCTCCGTCGCATCCGCCGCTCCGACCGCCTTCGAATTGGAGCCAGCACCCGGCTGGGCCAGCCAGGCGGGCGGCACCAGCGGCGGTGCTGCAGCGACCGCGGCAGACATCTATACCGTGGCCAACCGCGCGCAGCTGATCGCAGCCCTGGCCGTGCCTCGCCCCAAGATCATCCGCGTGCAAGGCCTGATCGACGCCTCAGAGGGCCGGCCCTTCAGCGATCACAACGACCAGCGCCTGCGCGGCCAAATCGATGTAACGGCCAACACCACGCTGATAGGCCTGGGGACGAACGCCAAGCTAATCAATGGCTGGTTCTACTTGAAAAGAGTCAACAACGTCGTCCTGCGCAATATCACCATCCAGAACCCCTGCGATGTGCTGCCGGTCTGGGACCCCAGCGACGGCGCCGGTGGCAACTGGAACTCGGAATGGGACGGCATGACGATTGAGACCAGCAGCCATGTCTGGGTTGACCACATGACCTTCACCGATGGCGACTTGACCGACGACCTGTTGCCGATCGAGAACGGCAAGACCAAGCAATGCCACGACGGCGCTTTGGACATCAAGAAGGCGTCCGACTACGTCACCGTCTCGCACAGCATTTTCGAGAACCACAACAAGAACAGCCTGATCGGCTCGTCCGACAGCAATACCGGCGACAACGGCCACCAGACCATCACCTTCAACAACAATCTGTTCCGCCAGATCGGCCAGCGCGCACCGCGCGTGCGCTTCGCCATGTTGCACAGCTATAACAATTTATTTACAGGCAGCAAGGCGCATCCGGTCTACCCGCATTCCTACAGCATTGGTGTGGGCTACCTGGCCAAGATCTATTCGCAGAACAATGTCTTCACCATTGCCGGCGCCGCCAGCTGCTTCGATGTCATCCGCAATCCGGCCAGCCTGAAAGGCGACATCGTGGACACCGGCAGCAGCATCAACGGCCTGCCGCTGGACCCCGCTCAATGCCTGAACACCGGCAGCATGGGGAATAACGTTACTTGGACGATTCCCTACAGCTACAGCTTGCTGCCGGCCGCGCAAGTCACCAAGAAGGTCAGCGTCAATGCCGGAGCCGGGCGCATGGCCCCTCCGTCCAAGATCAGCAAATAGAAGGCAGCCCCCGACATGAACATCCTCACCGCATTGACGAGCAGCCTCGCCGTCTTGATCGCTGCCACCACAGGGGTTGGCGCAGCACATGCCACAAGCCCATCCACAACGCTCAGCATCGACGTCAGCAATACCGCGAGCTTTGATGCCCTGGGCGCCGCCCCTAACGTCGTTCTCACCCGCAGCGCCTTGGCCGGCGCCTGGGTCAGCCAGATTGCCTGGAACGTGTCGCTGAGTGCCTATGGCGAGAGCTGGCTGCAGGACATGCGCGTGCGCATCGCCAACACGGCCGGCGAGGGCATCACCTTGACGCTGGACTCGCTGCAGGAGCCGGGCAGCAAGAGTTATATCGGCTCGGCCAATTTGAGCGAGCTGGGCCATGCCTTCCAACTCGGCGCCGATGGCCTGCTGCGGCTGGAGTTCTTCGAGGACTATGACGACGCTGTCGGCCAGATCGATGGCCGCTGGGACTCCGGCACACTCAGCTTCGACGGCATTGCCGCTGCCGTGCCGGAGCCGGCCAGTTACGGGCTGCTGAGCCTGGGTCTGCTATGGCTGCTCGGGCACAATGCGCGGCGCCCCATGCTTCGCACCCGCGCCGATGTCCGTCAGCAGTCTCTTTGACCCCGCTCAACTCTTAGGTTACTTGGCCTTTGGCCTCGGTCTGGCTTGTTTCGCCCAGACCGATGACCGGCGTTTCAAGGTCTTCATGGCCCTGGAATGCTTGAGCTACGCCTTGCACTTTGCCTTGCTGGGCCAGCCCACGGCGGTGGCCAGCAGCCTGGTTTCGCTGGGCCGCTCGGTGGCGGCTATACGCAGTCGCTCACCCTGGGTGGCCGCCTTCTTCATCTCGCTCAGCCTCGGGCTGGGAGCCTGGCTGCACAGCGGCTGGCTCTCGCTCTTGCCGATTGCAGCCTCCTGCATTGGCACGACAGCGCTGTTCTTTCTGCAAGGCGTGCGCATGCGCTTGCTGATGTTGGTCGGCACATTGCTGTGGCTGCTCAACAATCTGCTGGTGGGTTCGATAGGCGGCAGCCTGCTGGAGGCCACCATTGCGCTGACCAATGGCTGGACGATCTGGCGGCTGCGGCGCAGCTAGTTGGGCTGGCCTCCTGCGCTGCCATCCGACTGGCCAGATGGCATGCCTTCCCGCTGGGGCCAACGCTCATAGGCTTCCAAAGCCTTGGCCGGGCTGTTGCCGAACCAGGCATAGCCCTTGCGCCGCTCTAGGCTGATCTCGTTGACCTCATCGTGCAGGCTCTTGTCGCGGTCGCCGAAGATCGGCTTCTGCCCGGCCAAGCTGTAATAGCGCGCCCACAAGGGCCCAGCCCCCGGCTCGGCCACCAAGCGGCGCCCTTCGGCCTCGCCGAGCTTGCGCCAGGCATAGCCCGCCAAGGCCAGCTCGCGCAACACCCGCACGCCGCTGCGCACCGCCAGGATCAGCTCCGGCGACGGCGCTGGCAAAGACATCAGATAGATCAGCACCGCCGCACTTTCCGAGCTGCTCAAGGCGGCGGGCTCGTAATTGCGCGCCGATGTCGGCGCCAGAGTCAGCGCGTCGTACTGCTGCGCCCAGAGGGTTTTTTGACCCAGGATATTGATCTGCGTGTCCAGCAGATTGGCAATGGCGCGGCGCTCGCTGTCGGCGGCCCGCTGGCGCATGCTCGCCGACAAAAAAGCAAACTCCGGCTCACCGCGCGCCGCCGCCCCCATCAGCGTCGCCACCTGCACCATCGCGTTGTCGTTCAAGGTCAGCGCGTTGTGATAACCGCCCTGCAGCGGCCACACTTGCGGCCAGCCGCCATTGGGGAACTGGGCGTCGAACAAATACTGCAAGCCTCGGAGCGCGCTCTGGCGGTAAAGCGCGGCGGCCGTACCGTCTTTCGCGTCTTTCGCGTCCTTCGCGTCCGCGCCGCCCAGCCGAGCCGCTACCTTGGCCAGAAAACGGATCTCGGTGATGGTGGCGTCGTTGTCAATCGTGCCGACATAGCTCCAGCCAGGGTCTTCGGCCTGGTCAAAGTCGCCGGTGACGCTCCCCTTGGCATTGTTGTTATTGGCGACAAAATCCTGGCCCTTCAACCTCGCAGCGGTGTCGCGCGGCTGGTTCTTGCCCCAGCCGCCGGCCGGCGTCTGGAAGCTGACGATATTGTCGGCCACGCGCAGCGCTTCGGCCGAGCCATACCAGGCGGGGTCCTGCTTCAAAGGCATGGTTTTCTCGCCATTGCCACCCACTGGCGCTGGCGGTGGCGCCAATCCCGCTGCCAGCAAGGCGGCGCGCTCAGCGGCCAGCACCGCCTTGTCGGCGTGGCGCTGCGCCTGCGACTTCGCCAGGTACTGGGCCCAGGCTTGGCGCTGCTCGGGCGCCAACTCGCTCAGCCGCTCTTGCGTCAGCGGCGGCGCCGGGAGATTGATGCCGATCACAGCCGCTTGGGCGAGCGACGTCAGCAAAGTCAGGGCCGGCACGATGGCGCAGCGCAACATCATTGTGTCGACTCCTCGGGCTTGAACAGCGAGGACCAGCCGGCCTGCGGGCTCATATCGACCAGCTTCCATTCAAGCGGATCAAAGGCGCGGCGAGTTGGCGCATAAGGTGGATAGCCAATGGCATTCTGCCGCTCCGAGTCAATGATCTGGCCACGGCTTTCGGCCACATCGGAGAGCAGCTTGAAGTCGATGGGGTCACGGTCCCAGGGTCGGGCACCGACCGCCAGCGGCAAGTCGCGCTCGAGCTGGCGCACCGGGAAGACGGCAATATCATCGGGCAGATAGGGCTTGGCGGCGCGCAAGATGCGGGCCTGGCTGCTGGTGTAGCGGCCAGTCTGGGACACGGCATTGCCGACCTCATCGACCGCCAGGTTGTCCCGCAGAAACAGCTCCACATCGCCGATGCCGCCGAGCGCGAACAGCGGCGTGTTGGCCTTGCTGTTGGGCCCTTGGCGGTAGACATTGCCGACCAAGGTGATCCAGCCGGTTTGCGGCTCTCTTCCAGCCCATTCATGCGCAACCAGGTTGTAGTGCACCGCCTTGGCGCCGGGGTTGTAGATCAGATTGTTGACCATGGCTGCGCGCACGCCACCTTTGAACAAGGCGTTACGTTCCTGATTCGAGGCGTAGACATTGGCGTAGAGCAGGATGCCGCTGGCGTTGTCGTGCACCAGGCTGCCCTTGGAATGCTCGCCCTTGCTGTGCACCGAATTGGCCAAACCCTCGTAAATCAGGTTGTAGCTGTAGGTGATCGCACGCGCGGTATTGCGCCGCCACTCGTCGGGGTTAGCACCGTCGAAACGCGGGCCGCCGATCGACAGGTTCTCATCGGTGGCCCAGGACAGGCTGCAGTGGTCAACGATGATGTGGTGGGCGGCGCCTTGGCTTGAAATGCCGTCTTGGTCGCCGCCGCCCATCTTGGGCCGGCCGAACTCGCCCGGCCTGAACATCAAGTGCTGGATGATCACCTGATGGGTGGCGATATGGGTCTCGGACTTGATCAAGGTGATGCCGGGCCTGGGCGCCGTCTGCCCGGCGACGGTCAGAAAAGGGTGGCGGATATGGATGCTTTTGCCGGCCATGTCGATGACGCCGCCGACCTCGAAGACGACGATGCGCGGCCCCTCGGCCTCGACCGCCTCGCGAAAGGAACCGGCGCCCGATTCGTTCAGATTGCTGACGCGGATGATGCGCCCGCCTCGGCCCCCGACCGTGCCGTCGGCCCAGCCGGCGAAGTCGAAACTGGCACGGTTCAGCTGCGCCAGCCGCTTGAGCGGCTGCACGGCCAGCGCCTTCTCGGGCGGCGGCGCGGCCAGCGTCATCAGCACTGCGGCGCCCAAGCCCAATCCGGCCAGCAAGCAGAGCAAGCGACTCATGGCGCGTTGGCCAGCGGATTGGCCAGCGGATCGACCAGCAGATCGGCCATCAACTCGGGCGCGATCAAGGCGCCGCGGTGCTGTATCACCCGCGCCGCCAGGCGATTGCCGAACAGGGCAGCGTCCAGCGCCGAGGCGCCGGCCAGGCGCCGGCTCAGATAGCCGGCCGCGAAGGAGTCGCCGGCCGCCGTCGTGTCCACCACCTTGGGCACCGGCTCGGTGGCGGCTTCCTGCCAGCCCGGCTCGCTGGCGTCCGGCGCACGCAGCAAGGTCGCGGCCGCACCCCGTTTGATCACCAGCTCGGGCGGCGCCAATGCTTGCGCGGCGGCCACTCCGTCGGCCAGCGTGGGCAGGCCGAACAATGCCTGATGATCGTCCGCCGTCACCAGCGCCATGCTGGCCAACTCAAAGGCCTGATTGAAAGCGCCCCGCGCCTCGGCCGCATCGCGCCACAGACGCGGGCGGTAATTGTTGTCGAACACCACCATTGCGCCTTGCTCGCGCATTGCCTGCATCAGCATGAATAAGCGCTGGCGCCCTTGCGGCGGCAAGATGGCCAGACTGATGCCGCTCAAATAGAGCGCGTCCCAGCGGTACAGGCCTTGTTCCAGCGCGGTAATGCCCTCGTCGAAATAGGCTTTGGCGGCACTCGTGTCACGCCAGTAATTGAAGCGGCGCTCACCTTGTGCGTCGACCTCGATCATGTAGAGGCCCGGCATACGGCCCGGTATGCGCCGCACCAGATCGGTCTCAACACCGGCTGCCGCCCAGCGCTCCAGCATGCCGCTGCTCAAAGAATCTTCGCCCAGGCCGGTCGCGTAATGACAACGAATGCCGCTCGCAGCGCCGCAGCGGGCCAAGTAGACGGCCGTGTTGAGGGTGTCGCCGCCGAAGCTTTGCTGCATCGCGCCGAAAGCCTGGCCTTGCAGCTCCAACATGCATTCACCGACCAAGGCCACGTTCTTTTCGCTGATTCTCATTTTCAGATCTACTTATTGAAACGCCGTTTCAATATTCTATTCTGAGATTGCGAATTCAGACCTGGGGCTCACCCTGAGCGCCGGTTCAGCCGGCGCCTTCGGTCTTTACTGCGGACCGAGCTTGGCAATCAAGGCGCGCAATTGCTCCACTTCCGCAGGCAAAAGATCCGACAGCGGCGGGCGCACCGGCCCCGCGCTGTGGCCGACCAGGGTCGCGCCGGCCTTGACGATAGACACGGCATAGCCCTCACCCTGATTGCGCAGCGCCACATAGGGCAAAAAGAAGTCGCGTATCAGCTGGTCACAGCGGGCGCTGTCGCCGCTGGCATGGGCACGGTAAAAGTCCATCGCCGTCTTGGGGATGAAGTTGAACACCGCCGATGAATAGACCGGGCAGCCCATTGCCTGGTAGGCGCCAGCAAACAACTCGGCGGTGGGCAGGCCGCCCAGGTAGGCAAAGCGCTCGCCCAGGGTCTGGCGAATGGCGACGAACTTTTCGATATCGCCGACACCGTCTTTGAAACCAACCAGATTCGGGCAGCGCTCGGCCAAAGCCAGCAGACTCGCCGGCGTCAGGCGACAAGCGCCGCGGTTGTAGACGATGACGCCGATCTTGACGCTTTTGCAGACCGCCTCCACATGCCTGACCAGCCCGGCCTGGCTGCCCTCGGTCAGGTAATGCGGCAGCAGCAAAATGCCCTGCGCGCCCAAGCGCTCGGCTTCTTGCGCGTACTTGATCGCCAAGCTGGTGCCGCCGCCGGCGCCGGCCACGATGGGCGTGCGGCCACGGCAGGTGTCCAGCGCAACCTTGATGACCTCGGCATACTCCTGCGGCTCGAGCGAGAAAAATTCTCCCGTGCCACCGGCCGCAAACAAGACCGTCGCGCCGTAAGGCTGCAGCCAGTCCAGCCGCTCGGCATAGGGCTTGGGCGCAAAGCGCAAATCGGCGTCAAAGTCGGTCAGTGGGAAGGACAGCAGGCCAGATTGAAGCTGCGTCTTGAGATCTTGGGGCAACATGGCGGGAGCTCCGGTGGGATATATGAGCGCAAAAGAGGGCTTGCCGAGCAGGCTTTTGCTCGCCGACAACTTGTACGTCATCATACAACTACAGAAAAACCGACGAAGAATTTTGCGCTGCTCAGCAGCCCTAGGCCCAGTCGGCCTGAGCCCGCCGCAAGCGCTCGCGGCTATTGGCCAAATGGGTGCGCATGGCGGCCCGTGCGGCTTCGGAGTCTTGGCTGGCGATTGCGTTGACGATGCTCTCATGTTCGGCATGCACGCGGCGCAGATAGTCGCGCTTGTCCTCGCCGGCAAGGCCGGCCGTGTCGATGCGCTTGCGCGGGATCAGCATGCTGCCCAGATAGCTCATCAGATCGACGAAATGCTGATTCTGGGTGGCTCTTGCGATCTCCGCATGCAGCTCGAAATCGGCGCTGACCGCATCACTATCGCCATCAATCGCCTCCGCAAAGGCCCGCAAGCTGGCGCGCATCACCGCCAGGTTTTCTTCGCTGCGGCGCTGCGCCGCCAGGCCGGCAGCCTCGGCCTCAAGGCCTATGCGCAACTCCAGCACGGCGATCACTTCGCGCAGCGTGGCCATTTGCGCCGGCGCAATGCTGAAAAAACCGCCCCGCTCGCCGACGCTCAACACAAAACTGCCAATGCCATGCCGCGTCTCCACCAGACCAGCCGCCTGCAGCTTGGACAGCGCCTCGCGCACCACCGTGCGGCTAACGCCAAACTCGACCATGATGGCAGTCTCGGTCGGCAGACGCTCACCGATCTTGAGCCGACCCTCACGTATACGCAGCCCGAAGGCATCCACCAAGGCGCCAGCCAGGTTGCGCGGGCGGCGCAAGCTTGTCACGGCGGAGGAATTTGAGTTGGGCATGAGCGGAGGGTAGTTCCCGGAATGGCGCTTCGTGAAGATTGACTTGGCTTCGACAAACGCCAAGCGAGTTGTATGATGACCGACAATGCATCTGGTGGCTGCCGGCACTTTAGCAAATCATTGCGGGCCGCCCGCGCCAAGTCCAAACCAAGCCCAAGCCGACTCCTCAAATGATTCAATGAGCAATAGCGTGCAATCTCCCTTCGGCCATGTTGCGCCGCCCGCTACATCGGCTAGATCGGCTAGATCGGCGACATCGGCTGATGCGGCCAATGCGGCTACTGCCGCTGCCCCGTTTGCCCGCCTGCTGCTGACCGGCGCCGCCGGTGCACTGGGCCGCTTGCTGCGCCCGCGCCTGCAGGTGATGTGCAAGGAGCTGTTGCTGTCCGACCGCAGCCGTTGCGGAGCGCTGGGCCAGCATGAAACAGAGCAGGTCTGCGATTTGGCCGACCGTGCCGCCATGCTGAAGCTGCTGCAAGGTGTGGACGCCGTCGTTCATCTGGGCGGCGTGTCGGTGGAAAGCCCCTTCGAGCAGATTGCCGCCAGCAATCTGCACGGCGTCTTCAATCTTTACGAAGCGGCACGGCTGAGCGGCTGCCGGCGCATTGTGTTTGCCAGCTCCAACCACGCCACCGGCTGCTACGAACAAGGTCAGCAATTGCGCGTGAGCGACACACCGCGCCCCGATGGCTATTACGGCGTCTCCAAGCTCTTCGGCGAGAACATGGCCCAGCTCTACTGGGACCGCTACGGTGTTGAGACCGTGTCTCTGCGGATAGGCACGGCCACGCCCGAGCCCGAGGACCGCCGCGCCTTGTCGACCTGGCTCAGCCCGGACGATCTGGAGCGCCTGGTTCGCGCAGCATTGCTGGCACCGAGCCTGGGCTGCCTGACCGTTTACGGCGTCTCGGCCAATAGCGCCAGTTGGTGGAGCACTGAGGGCTGGGACAAGATCGGCTACGCCCCGCAAGATAACGCCGAAGCCTGGCGCAGCCGGGTCGAGGGCATTGATTTTGCCGCCGGATCGCCAATGGCGCGCTTGCAAGGTGGCCGCTTCCTCGGCCTGGGGCCGTTTGAGGCGCAAGACACATGAGCCAGGTCGAACTCTGGTGGCAAGGCGGTGCAGCGCTGGCGGAGAGCCCGCTCTGGTCGCCAAGCGAGGCCTGCTTTTACTGGGTCGACATCAGCGGCAAGCGCATCTGGCGCCATGACGGCTCGGCCCGCCCGGCGCAATGCTGGCAGTTGGCTCAGGCGGTCGGCTGTATCGCCTTGCGCGCAGCCGGTGGCCTGATCGCGGCGCTGCAAGACGGCGTCTACGCGCTGCAGCTGGGGTCGGATTCGGCCTTTACGGCCAGGCTGCTAACCCCCGCCTTGCACGGCCCCGGCATGCGTTTCAATGATGGCCGCTGCGACCGCCAGGGCCGCTTCTGGGTCGGCAGCATGCATGACGATGAGGCCGCACCGCGCCGGCTGGCGCTGGGGCGCCTGGCCAGATTGGACGGCGCGGGCTGGTCTGCGCCGTTGCGCGAAGCCATGCTGGTGCCCAATGGCCTGGCCTTCAGCCCGCGAGGCGACAAGCTCTATTTCAGCGATTCGGCACCCAGCATCGCCAAGGTCTGGGTCTGCGATTACGACACTGTCAGTGGGCAAGCCGGCACGCCGCAAGTCTTCATCGAAAGCTTGGCCGTCGGCCGGCCCGACGGCGCCGCGGTCGATGTCGACGGCGGCTACTGGATCTGCGCCAATGATGGCGCTGCGGTGCTGCGTTATGCGCCCGACGGCCGACTCGACCGCCGCATAGACCTGCCGGTCAGCAAGCCCACCATGTGCGCTTTTGGCGGCGCCGATATGGCCACACTTTTGATCACCTCGATGCGCTCCCCTGGCAGCGGCCCTGAGACAGGGTTGGCAGGCGCCTTGTTTGCACTGCGCCCCGGTGTGACGGGGCTGGCCGAGACACCTTTTGCAAACTGCTGATTGATCTTTGCCCGCCATGAACACCGAGCCCCTCTACATCCGCATGCAAGCCGGCGACAACGTCGCCATCGTCGTCAATGACGGCGGCCTGATTGCGGGTAGCCGCTTTGCCGACGGTCTGACCCTGCTCGAACGTGTGCCGCAAGGCCACAAAGTGGCCTTGGTCGACATTGCCGCCGGCGCGCCGGTGCTGCGCTATGGCGTCAGCATCGGCCTGGCCTTGCAAGACATCAAGGCCGGCACCTGGGTGCATGAAAAGTTGCTGGCCATGCCGGCCGCGCGCAGCTTGAGCGAGCTGCCGAGCTGCAATGCAGCCCGCCCGACGCTGACCCCGCTGGACGGCTACAGCTTTGAAGGCTATCGCAACGCCGATGGCTCGGTTGGAACTCGCAATATCTTGGCCATCACGACCACCGTGCAATGTGTAGCCGGTGTGTTGGAGCTGGCCCTCCAGCGCATCAAGACCGAGCTGCTGCCGCTGTACCCGCATGTCGACGATGTGATCGCGCTCGAACATGCTTACGGCTGCGGCGTTGCCATCGACGCGCCGGACGCCATCATCCCTATCCGCACGCTGCGCAATATCAGCCTGAATCCGAATTTCGGCGGCGAGGTGATGGTCGTCAGCCTGGGCTGCGAGAAGCTACAGCCCGAGCGCCTGCTGCCGCCGGGCAGCATAGAGATTGCCGACCAACGCGATGCAGAGCTGGACGTGGTGCGCCTGCAAGATGATGCGCATATCGGTTTTCAATCGATGTTGGATTCAATCATGCGCAGCGCCGAACGCCATCTGGCGCGCCTCAATCAGCGCCGCCGCGAACCCGTGCCGGCAGCCGAACTGGTGGTCGGCGTGCAATGTGGCGGCAGCGACGCTTTCTCCGGCGTGACCGCCAATCCGGCGGTCGGCTTTTGCACCGACCTGTTGGTGCGCGCCGGTGCGACCGTGCTGTTCTCGGAAGTGACCGAGGTACGTGACGCCGTCGATCAGCTGACCGCGCGCGCCGCCACACCGGCCATCGCCGAAGCGATCCGGCGCGAGATGGCCTGGTACGACGACTATTTGCAACGCGGCTGCGCCGACCGCAGCGCCAACACCACGCCCGGCAACAAGGCGGGCGGACTGTCGAACATCGTCGAGAAGGCGATGGGCTCCATCATCAAGAGCGGCACGGCGCCCATCAGCGGCGTGCTGTCACCGGGTGAAAAGTCGAGCAGCCGTGGTTTGATCTTCGCTGCCACGCCGGCCAGTGACTTCATCTGCGGCACGCTGCAGCTGGCGGCCGGCATGAATCTGCATATCTTCACCACCGGGCGCGGCACGCCCTATGGCCTGGCGGCTTGCCCGGTCATCAAGGTCGCCACCCGCAACGAGCTGGCGCGGCGCTGGCACGACCTGATGGACGTCAACGCCGGCCGCATCGCCAGCGGCGAAGCCAGCATCGAAGACATTGGCTGGGAGATGTTCCGCCTGCTGCTGGACGTGGCCAGCGGACGCAAGAAGACCTGGGCCGAGCAATGGGGCCTGCACAACGCACTGGTGCTGTTCAATCCGGCACCGATCACTTAGAACTTGTCCCTAGGACATGTTCTTAGGCCTTGCCGCACAAATTCTCGAAGGCCCGACGCCCCGAAAGCGCGCTGAGCTCCCGCGCCGGTTCGTCCGAACAAGCGCTTGGCGCCAGCACCACTATTCGCCAGCACAGACGACTCGGTTCTCCGCCAAGGGCTAAAACGCTCCGACAATCCAGGTCGGCGCAGCAGCGCCAGAATCGCGACCATTCTGTCGCAGCCGACCTGTTTCCATGAATCATTTGAACCCCTATTCCCGCCCATCGCGCACCCAGGTTCGCGCAGAAGTTGCAGCGCTTTGGCAACTGGCATGGCCGATTCTGATTGGTCAGTTGGCCACCGTCGGCATGTCTGTGGCCGACGTGGCCATGGCTGGCAATGCCTCGGCCCAGGACTTGGCCGGGGTCTCGCTGGGCGCTTCGATCTGGAGCATGGTCATCATCACGCTGATGGGCGTGATGATGTCGGTCAGCCCTATCGTGGCCCACCATGTCGGCGCCGAAGATTTTCATCTGGTGCCGCATGTGGTGCGCCAAGCGCTGTGGAAGGCGCTGGGCCTGGGCATGCTGGCCATCGCGGTAGCCAATCTGGCCAGCCTCGTTTTCGACCTGCTGCAGCTGGACCCACCGGTGCGCGAACTGGCCAAGAACTTTGTTCACATCACCAGCTTGGCTTTGCCCGCTTTTGCCTGCTACCGGGTACTTTATGGCTACAGCACCAGCTTGAACCAGACCAAGCCGCTGATGATGATTGCTCTGGCCGCCTTGGGCCTGAACGTGCTGCTCAACTGGCTGCTTATTTACGGTCATATGGGCTTGCCAAGACTGGGCGGCCTGGGCTGCGCCTGGGCAACAATGTTGTGCGTTTGGTTCAACCTGGCTTGCCTGCTGTGGTGGATGCGCCGCAGCCCGGCCTACCGCAGCACCTGGCCGTTTACGCATATCGAAGCGCCGCATTGGCCCGAGATCCGCAGCCTGCTCAAACTGGGTCTGCCCATAGGCGTGACTTACTTTGCAGAGAGCAGCGCCTTCAGCTTGATTGCCTTGCTGGTGGCCAAGTTCGGCACCACCCAAGTGGCGGCCCATCAAATTGCGCTCAATTTCGCCTCGCTGATGTTCATGCTGCCGCTCAGCCTGGGCGTAGCCTTGCTGACCCGGGTTGGCCAGTCCTTGGGCGCGGGCGATTCGCAGCAAGCGCGCTTTCGCTCCTGGGTGGGCGTCGCCACGGCCCTGGTGTTGGCTTGCGCATCAGCGGCCTTTATGGCGCTGTGCAGCCAGCAGATCGCCGGGGCCTACACCAGCGATGCAGCGGTGGCCGCCTTGGCCGCGCATTTGCTGATCTTTGCGGCCATCTTCCAGCTCTCCGATGCCACCCAAGTCGCCACCAGTTGCGCCATTCGCGGCTACAAGGTCACACGCGCGCCCATGGTCATTCACCTCGCCGCATTCTGGGGCTTCGCCCTGCCCCTGGGCTGCGCACTGGGTCTTGCGCCGCAGTGGCTGCCTTGGCGGCCGGCCCAGGCCATGGGTGCAAGCGGCTTCTGGATTGCGCTGATCGTCGGCTTGACCATCGCGGCCCTGGCGCTGTCTGCGCTGCTACGCAGGGTCGCACGAGAGAGGCTGCCGCAGGCGGGCTGAGCCATTGAACAAGCGATGCCCCGCTGGCATAGGACCTAAGAAGCAAGGCAATATGCGGGAGCGACGTCATCCCTTTACATCCTTGCTTCTGACATCCTTGTGCGACCCGGCTCGCATAACTTTGTATCCTCTCGGGCCTCGTGGGAGGAGATGGGCGCCAGGCTCCCTTGTTAGGACGGCCATGAGCCTGGGCGCTGAAGGCCTGCGGCCAGCATCGATTTGACGCGTAATTTAAACGTTACTTGTTTCAGAGATTTTTCCTAGAATAGGCCAGCTCCCGGTCTGAACTAGCGAAGCCATGGCGCGCGAGCACACGCGAGCTGTTGTCTCAAACGATGCCGATCTGTGCCCGTCCGTTCAGTGTGGCCCAAAATCTCAGGCAGCTCTCATTCAATCGTCCAACACCACATCGCCATGGCACGAAACATTGAAATCAAGGCCCGCGTTGCAAGCATAGCCAGCATCTACCAAGCGGCGGCAAGCATCGCGGATGGCGAGGCGGTCGAGACCTTGCAGGACGATAGCTTCTTCAAATGTGAGCTCGGCCGCTTGAAGCTCAGGGCATTCGCTGATGGCACGGCAGTCCTGGTCTTTTATCGTCGCGCCGATCTTCAAGGGCCCAAAGAGTCCTTCTACGAACTCTCACCCTGCAATGAGCCAGACTCCTTGCGGCAAGTTTTGAACCTGGCATATGGAAGCGCCGGCCGCGTTCAGAAGCACCGCACCTTGTTCATGGCCGGCCGCACTCGAATTCATCTCGATAAAGTCCAAGGCTTGGGCGACTTTGTCGAACTCGAAGTCACGCTCGAAGCGCATGAATCGGCAGAAGACGGCGTGCGAGAGGCTTATGAAGTCATGGCTGCGCTGGGGCTGGAGGAGTCGCAGTTGGTCGAGGGCGCCTATGTCGACCTGCTGGCCAAGCAGCCCGCGCGATAACCGGCACACGAGGAGCAAAAACTATGCATTCGCCATCGATAGCAGGGTTTGTGGTGCGCCCCGCGCGGCTTGAAGATGCCGCATCCTGGGCGACTTATGCCTGCCTGCCGGAAGTCAAGCTGCACACTAGCTCAACGGCCGCAGGCTTGGACGATGTCAAAGCTGAGATCCAACGCACGCTCCCCACTGAGGCCAATCTGGCCAATGAAGCCAATGAAGCCAATAAAGGCAATTTCAGCAATACACCGATCCGCTTTGTGCTGCTTCACCCTGGAAGCGAAACGGTCGCGGCGACGGTGGGCTTTCATTCCCTGTCCGCAGCATTTGGCACGGCCGAGATCACCTACGACGTCAGACCAGATCTTTGGGGAAAAGGCATTGCTCGGGCGGCAGGCCGCGCCGCCACTCTCTGGGGCTTCGAGACCAGGGGCTGGCACAGGATTCAAGCAACGACAGTTCTGGCCAACGCGGCTTCTCAGCGCGTGCTGGCCCACTG
>CAUPEV010000010.1:0-48089 GCA_963510335.1 uncultured Roseateles sp. | reverse complement strand
CGTGGACGAGTTCATCGTTGCCTGCGCCGTGCATGACGCGCAGGCCAGGCTGCGCTCCTACGAGCTGCTGGCGGAATTGGGCATGCCGGGCTGAGCCGAGCCGAGCCGCCTCCCCTCTCAGGGCTTGGCCGGCTCCAGCTTGATCTCGTCGCTCAGGGCCTGGCCATTGGCGAACTGCGTCACGCTATTGATCGTGGTGGCGCAAATGGTGCCTATGGCTTCCTCGGTGAAGAAGGCCTGGTGGCCGGTAACGATCACGTTAGGGAATGAGAGCAGGCGCTGGAACACATCGTCCGAGATGATGGTGCTGGACAGGTCGCGGAAGAACAGATCGGCCTCCTGCTCATAGACATCCAGCCCCAAGCCACCGAGCTGACCACTCTTGAGCGCCTCAATCGCGGCCTCGGTGTCGATCAAGCCGCCACGGCTGGTATTGATCAACAAAGCGCCGCGTTTCATACGCGCCAGCGTTTGCTCGTTGATGATGTGCTTGGTTTCCGGCGTCAAGGGGCAATGCAGCGAAATGATGTCGGCCCGCGCGCCGATCTCGCTGGCGCCGACATAGCGCGCTCCGAGATCCAAAAAGGCCTGCGAGGGAAATTTGTCGTAACAAATCACCTCGCAGCCAAAACCCAGCATGATGCGCGCGAACACAAGGCCTATCTTGCCGGTGCCGACCACGGCGACCGTCTTGCCGTGCAGATCGAAACCCATCAGGCCATCGAGCGCAAAGTTCGAATCCCGCGTGCGGGCATAGGCGCGGTGCACCTTGCGATTGATCGCCAGCAGCAGCGCCACCGCATGTTCGGCCACCGAGTAGGGCGAATACGTGACCACCCGCACGACCTTGAGGCCCAAGGTCGCCGCAGCGCCGAGGTCAACATTGTTGAAGCCGGTGCAACGCAGCGCCAGCAGCCGGGTGCCGCCGGCGGCGAGCGCCTTGAGCACCTCGGCATCGGCAATGTCATTGACGAAGATACAAACCGCCTCATGGCCCGCCGCCACCGCAACCGAGTCCAAGTCAAGCGGCGCATCAAAGAAATGCAGCTGGTGGCCGGCCTGCGCCTGGGTATTGGCCGCGTTCAGAAACTCTCGGTCATAGCGCTTGGCGCTGAATACGGCGATCTTCATTTTTTGCTCTCCAAAGCGGGGCCAGCATGGGTGCCGCAGCGAGCAAACATGGTCTCGACGACCTCGCCACTATGGCATAGCCCCAAGGCGCAGCAGCGGGACCCGTGATTGATTCAAGTCGGCGTCAGATCCAAGTCATGAGTCACTGCCCAAGCTTGACCTCACCGCTCATACGCAAAGGCGGCAAGGCCGCTGCAGCTCTGGCCTAGAGCATCGCCCTGGTCCCCGCCAAGCTTGGCAGTTCCGCACCTTTGCCAGCTTCTTCACGGAGCGCATCGTTCTGAACCGGAGTCGTGCGCTCGCCAGCTGCTGCGGACTTGAATCCAAAAGCTTGAGCCAAGGGTCTAGCTCAAGGCATCTGCAGAGTCTGCGCGAGATGACCGTAGACGACCGAGACGCGGCGCAGATGGCGCGCCTCAGGGTGGGTGAGCAGCCATAGCTCGGTCTCGCAATCGTCCAGCGCTTCGGTCAAACGAACCACATCGCTGCGCCCTTCGGCCAGGAACAGCGGCGCGATGCCCACGCCCATGCCCAGCGCCACCAATTCCAGCACCGACAAAATGCTGCCGACACGGTAGCGCGGCTGGGCCTTGGGATAGTTCCGTTTGCGCCAGACCACCGAAGGATGCTCGGGCAGCGCTTCGTCGGGCGCGATCCAGTCGACCCGACCGGCTTCGACATCGGCCAGTTTGATGGCCGGCTTGCCGCCCTCTTTGGCTTTGACCGCATAGAGCGCGACCCGGATCGGCCCGATCTGTTTGCCCACCAGATGCTGGGGCGGGCGCTTGGTGGCGCGCACGGCGATGTCGGCGTCGCGCCTGGTCAAGCTGACCAACTCGTTGCCGGTGTGCAAGTCAAAACCCAGCAAGGGATGGACCTGCTGCAAGCTGCGCAAGGCCGGCGCCACCAAGCCGTGCAAGATGGTGTCGGTGCTGCTGATGCGCACCATGCCGGACACCTGCGCCGGTGCCGACTCGACGGCCGAGCGTGCCGCCTCCAGCGTCGCCTCCAATTGCTCGGCATGTTCGGCCAACTGCGTTGCCAACTCGGTCGCGATATAGCCGGTGCGCGAGCGCTCGAACAAGGCCCGCCCCAAGCCGCGCTCGATGCGCTGCAGCGAGCGGAACACCGTCGAGGCATCGGCGCCGACGCGCTCGCCCGCACCGGCCAGGCTGCTGCCGCGCACCAAGGCCAACACCACGGCCAAATCAGCCGGCGTCATCTTGTATTGCGTTTTTGCAATCATGGTCTGTCAATTTGCATATTCAAATTTCTCTAACGCAATCCTACAGTGAAGCCCTGTCTACCCAAAAGGATCTTCTTCATGAACACATCAACCGCCTCTCAACAACTCGGCACTACGGTCCTGCGCCTCAGCCTGGCCGCCATGTGGATCTCGCATGCGCTGCTCAAGTTGCTGGTCTTCACACTGCCCGGCACCGCGCAATACTTCGTCAGCATCGGTTTTGCCGGCTGGCTCGCCTACCCGGTTTTCGCCTTCGAGTTGCTGGGCGGCATCGCCCTCTTGCTTGGCCTCTACGCCCGCCAGGTTGCTCTGGCGCTGCTGCCGGTGATGGCGGTGGCGGCCTGGGTGCACCTGCCCAATGGCTGGGTCCACACCAGCGCCGGCGGCGGCTGGGAGTACCCGGTCTTTTTGATGGCCGCCTCGCTCGCGCTGTACTTGCTGGGTGACGGCGCCGCCGCGCTCAAGCGCAGCCCGGCGCTGTTGCCGACCTTCATCTTCGGGAACGCAAAATGAGCGGGCCCTTGCTGCTGGTCTCACACCTGCTCTGCCCCTATGTGCAACGCGTGGCCATCGTCTTGGCCGAGAAGGGCCTCGCCTTCGAGCGCCGCGACATCGATCTAAGCAACAAGCCCGACTGGTTTTTGAAGCTTTCGCCTTTGGGCAAAACGCCGCTGCTGCTAGACGGGGACGCGGCCATCTTCGAATCGGCGGTGATTTGCGAATACTTGGACGAGACCGCCCTGCCCCGCCTGCACCCCAGCAATGCCTTGCTGCGCGCCCGACACCGGGCCTGGATGGAGTTCGGCTCGGCCTTGCTGAACACGATTGCAGGCTTCTACAACGCACGGGACGAAGCCGCGCTGGCTGCCCGTGCCGCCGAAATCAGGCGGCGTTTCGAGCAGCTTGAGGCGCAGCTCGGGGCGCAACTCAATGAGGGCCCCTACTTCGCAGGCCCAAGCTTCAGCATCGTCGACGCGGTGTTCGCGCCGGTACTGCGCTACTTCGACGTCATTGACACCATCGACGACTTCGGCTTCTGGACTGGCCTGCCCAAGCTGCAGCGCTGGCGCGGGCATTTGGCCGCCCGACCCTCTGTCGTCGCTGCGGTGCGGGCCGACTACCCGCAGCGCTTGCAAGAGTTTTTGCTCGCGCGCCAGGGTGCCTTGGCGGGCCGCTTGCTGACAAGGCAATAGCCGGCGCTACTTTTTCTCCAGCAAGTCGCTCAAGCCCTCCAGAATCAAGTCCAGGCCGAACTCGAAGTTTTGCTGGCCGTCGTACTGGCCGCCTATCACCTGCTCGGCCAAGGCCCGCATATGCGGGTAGCGCTCGGCCGGCAACATGGGCAAAAAGCTCCGCGCCGCTTCGGCATAGGTGCCGGCAGCGATCGGGAACAGCAGTGCTTGCAGCGTGAAGCCATAGATATGGCTGTCGATGACATTGCGCGCATGGTCGGCCAGCGCGTGCGAGAAGCCGGCCTCGCGCAGGCAGCCATGCGTGGCGTCAATGCTGCTCAGCATGGCCGGGCCGATATTCATGCGCGCCACAAACAACATCGTCGCCCAAGGGTGACTCATCAAGACGCGGTGGGCCGATACGGCGCGCAAGCGCATCTGCGCCCGCCAGTCGGCGCCAATTTCAGCCAACGCGATCTCGGCCACCACCAGCTCCACCATGCCGTCCAGCATCGCTTCTTTATTCGCCACATGGTTGTAGAGAGACATCGCCTCGACGCCCAAGGACTGCGCCAGCTTGCGCATCGACAGCGCCTCGATGCCGGCCTCATCGGCCAGCCGAACGGCGGCCCGCAAGACGCGCTCGCGGCTCAGGGGCAGGCGAGGGCTTTCTTCAGCGCCCTGCTTGGATTTGCTCGCGGCTGGCGCGCCCGAAGTCTTGCCCGGTTTGATTTCTCTTGACATGCTTACACCGTAAGTGCGACTATAGCCACCTCATACATACAGCGTAAGTATCGCCGTAAAGACCAAGGCCATGAAGAAGACAACGATGAAGCCCATGCTGACGATGCAAGCCTGGACCTGCCCGCGCTATGGCGGCCCCGAAGTTATGACCCTGCAGACCCGCCCAAAGCCGCAGCCCGGCGATCACGAGGTCCTGATCAAGATCCACGCCAGCACGGTGGCATCTGGCGATGTGCGCGTGCGCACACTGAAGCTGCCGCGCGGCTTTGGCCTGATCGGGCGCCTGGCGCTGGGCTTCACGGGCCCGCGCCAGCCGGTCCTGGGCACCGATCTGGCCGGCGTGGTGGAGGCGGTCGGCCGAGCGGTGACAAGCTTCAAGCCGGGCGATGCGGTGATGGGCTTTGCCGGCGCGGCCATGGGCTGCCACGCCGAGTACCGTTGTCTGGATGTGCGCAAAAAGCCGCTCGTCCTGAAGCCGGCCAAACTCAGCTTCGAGCAGGCCGCCAGCCTCTTGTTCGGCGGCATGACAGCGCTGCACTTCTTGCGCAAGGCCGAACTCAAGGCCGGTGAGAAGATCTTGGTGATAGGCGCTTCGGGCGCGGTGGGCACGGCCTTTGTGCAGTTGGCGCGCCAGTTGGGCGCCGAGGTCACGGGCGTCTGCAGCGGCCCGAATGTCGACCTGGTTCGGTCCTTGGGCGCGACCCGGGTGATCAACTACCGGAGCGAGGATTTCACGCAATCCGCCGGACGCTTCGACGTCATCGCCGACACGGTAGCCGCCAGCAGCTTTGCCGCTTGCTGCCCGGTCTTGAACGAGGGCGGCCGCTACCTGTCGGTGGCCGGTGGCCTGCCCGATCTGCTCGCGCGGCCACAGGTCAGCAAGCGCTCGATCGGCGGCCCGGCAGCGGAGTTGCCGGCCGACATCCAGCAACTCGCGCTCTTGGCCGAACAAGGCGACTTGCAGCCTGTCATCGATTGCAGCTTCGCCTTCGAAGAGGTGGCTGCGGCCCATGCCTATGTGGAGACCGGCCGTAAGCGCGGGTCGGTGCTGCTCAATATTGGTGGGCTGCAGCAGGCCTAAGCCTATGATGACACCAAGCCCCTGATGGTCGCCTCGGCGCCTGAACTCGCAGCATGACGACCGACAACGCCGACGCCCTCGCTCCACCCTCGCCCGTCAGTTTCTGGCAGGCTTTTGCCTTCTGGCTCAAGCTGGGTTTCATCAGCTTTGGCGGCCCGGCCGGGCAGATCGCGATCATGCACACCGAGTTGGTAGAGCACCGGCGCTGGATCAGCGAGAAACGCTTTTTACACGCGCTGAACTACTGCATGCTGCTGCCCGGCCCCGAGGCGCAGCAGTTCGCCACCTATATCGGCTGGCTGATGCACCGCACGCGCGGCGGCATCGCGGCCGGCGCGCTGTTCGTGCTGCCCTCGCTGTTTATCCTGATCGCCCTGGCCTGGATCTATCTGCGTTTTGGCCATGTGCCGTGGGTTGCCGGCATCTTTTACGGCCTCAAACCCGCCGTGACGGCCTTGGTGCTGCACGCGGCGCATCGCATCGGCAGCCGCGCTTTGAAAAACCGCTGGAAGTGGGGCATTGCGGCGCTGGCATTTGTGGCGATCTTTGCCTTCGACACACCGTTCCCGGCCATCGTGCTGGCGGCCGGCTTGATCGGCAGCGCTGGTGCGCGCTGGGCGCCGCAGGTCTTTGCGCTCGGCGGCGGCCATGCTGCAGCCAAGACCGGCTACGGTGCGGCGCTGATTGATGACGACACGCCCACGCCGGTCCATGCGCGCTTCAACCGCGCCCGTTTGATTCGGGTGTTAGCCGTGGGCTTGAGTCTCTGGCTGACCGGCATGGCCTGGCTCTTGCTGACGCAAGGTTTCGACGGCTTGCTGATGCAAATGGGCTGGTTCTTCACCAAGGCCGCTCTGTTGACCTTCGGCGGCGCGTATGCGGTCCTGCCCTATGTCTACCAAGGCGCCGTGGAACAGCATCATTGGCTCAGCGGGGCGCAAATGATGGACGGACTGGCGTTGGGCGAGACGACACCCGGCCCCTTGATCATGGTGGTGGCTTTTGTAGGCTTTGTCGGTGCCTGGCTACAGCCGGTATTTGGGCCTGAGTCGCCCTTGCTATCGGGTGCAGTGGCGGCCAGCGTCGTCACCTATTTCACCTTCTTGCCCTCTTTCGTCTTCATTCTGGCGGGCGGGCCGCTGGTCGAGGCCACGCATGGCAAGCTGGGCTTTACCGCGCCGCTGTCGGCCATCACGGCCGCGGTGGTCGGCGTGATTGTCAATCTGGCCCTGTTCTTTGCCTATCACCTGCTGTGGCCGCAGGGCTTTGGCGGCCGCTTCGATGGGGTGTCGGCGCTGATCGCGGGCGCTGCGGCCTTGGCCTTGTTTCGCTTCAAGCTCGGCGTACTGCCCTTGCTGGGTGCCTGCGCCGCGCTGGGTCTGGCCCTGACTTGGCTGGCGCCAAGCCTCATCTGAGAGCACCCAACAACTCAATAGCGCAAGGCGCTCAAAGAAAACTCTGCCAGGCGCAATTCGTCGCGCTTGCGTCGCAGGCGGCGATCGGCTTCGCTCAGGTCGTTGCGGATATCGCGCCGCTCATCATCGATTGCTTTGCGAACCGCCTTGCGCTGCTCATCGGTGCCGGCGTCCGCGAGCCGCTTATCCTCTCCGCGATTGAGATCACGCAGCCGGCGCTCAAGGGTTTCAATGCGCTGATCCAGATTACTCACCTCGCTGCGCAGACCGTAAACATAACGCGCCGCTTCATAGCGCTGCTGAAAGGCGGCGTGAGTCTCGGGTGGGCAAACACCAAAATAGTAGCCGCCGCTCAAACCTACACGTAAGGCGTTATCCGGGCGGCAGTAGCTGCGCAAGCCCATATCTCGGCCCTGTTGATAGGCTGAGGCATTGACGCTGACGCCCACCTTGGCACAGTCCTCGGCTCGGTCATTGAGTTGGGAGAGTGTCTTGCCCTCGGACCCATCGCGCTCACCGATCTGCCCCCAGTCAGCGAGCTTGCATTCCTCCGGCGACATGGTCGCGCAGGAGGCCAGCAGCAAGCCGAAAAACACAGCCAAAGCCAAGCGACTGAGTCTCTTCAACATAAGCGTCTCCTGAAATGAGTACTAATTTTTTTGATTTTATGGCCGGCTGCAGGCTTGGCTCGCTGCGTTCACAAAGCGCTGGCTGCCTAGCCAAGCTCGAAGCGATGGCTCAGCCGAAAGGCTTGACCGGCATCGCTTTGCTGAAAGATGCAGATCGAATCGCAGCGCAGAGCTTGCGCCAGCACGGGCGCGAACAAGGCCTGCAGTCGAGCCTGCAGCGCCCTTGCCTCAGCACTGGGTGCGACTTGCCGCGCGGCAATTGAGTTCGTCAAAGTCATGTGAAAGCGCCAGCGCTGCAAGACATGCGGGTAGCCCCAACGCTGCAACAAAACTTCTTGCTGCTGATCCAAACCGGCTGTTCTGCGCTTTAGCAACTCGGCCTCGCTGGGCGGCCGGCGCAAGCCGTCCAGTTCGCTGACGCAGGCATCGGCCAAGCGCCACAGCGGGTGCTCTTGCGCCAGTGGCTGCGTCGGCCTCAAGGCCAAAAACCCGTTCAGCCAGGCGACCTGCAAGGCCGGCATGCTGAAGGGCCGATGGCGCTGCGCCAAAGCTTTTACCTGGACCAGCAAATCAGCTTCAGCGCAGCCCGCAGCCAAGCTGAAAGGCGGCTTCAGCGTGGCATGAAAGCCATAAAGCGCCGGCTCGCTGATCGGCGCCGCAGCGACATCTTGCTTCAGCCAGCGCTCACCCAGCTGCGCCAATGGATGCGGCTCAGCGGGCGCCCAATAAATCGCATAACGAGCCATGCTCAAGACCGAAGCCCCGCCTGAGCTGCTGCTTTCATGGACCATCCCAGCCGTCAGGCCCGACCGTCAGCTGCACCGCATCGGCGGCAAACAAGGTGCGACCGGCCTCGACCGGCAGGCCGGCGGCGTCCACATTGCTGTAGTCGACCACCAAGACCGGTTGCGTGACGGGCCTGGCCAAGGCATCGGCTTCTTGCTGGCTGGGCAGGCGGCTCGAGATAACGCTGCGTTCGCGCGTGTAGTCAGCCACGCCCAGTTCGGCCAAGGCGGCCGTGATGCTGCCCAGGCGCGCAAAGGCATCGGCCATGCGGCTCAAGCGCGGCAACGGGTAGGCGGCGCTACACAAGCTGACCGGCCGGCCCCGCACCAGGGCGCGCGTGCTCATCTGCAGCACCAACGCGCGTGGGCTCACGCGCAAGCTGCCAGCCCAACGGCTGCCGGCGGGGCCTTCGGCAAAGCTGAGCAGCTCTCGCTTGCCCTGCTCGCCGGCATCCGCCAAGTTTTCGCTCATGCGAGTGCGGCGCTGCAAGGCGTAGTCCAGCACCAGCTCGCGCACAAAAGTGCCGCTGCCGTGGCGCACCTGCACAAAACCCTCGCGCGCCAGACTTTGCATCGCATGGCGCAAAGTGTGGCGGTTGACCTGAAAGCGCTCGGCCAGCGCCGCTTCGTTGGGCAGGCGCGAGCCGGGGGCAAAAACGCCTTGCACGATGTCGACCCGCAGGTCTGCGGCGATCGCCTCCCAGCGCGTGCTCAGAGGCTGCGCCTGCTGTGCATGCGTTGGAGATTGCAGGCTTGACGCCGGGGACTCAGGCTTATCGTTCAACATGATTTGATTCGGTCAAGAAACTGTCACTGCCCGCGGTGATACTGAGCGCATCATAAAGTCGTCTAGATGACATCATCATGAACTCCTCAGCCAATATGCCACCCAGCCCGCGCCAACAATGGCTGTCGGTGCTGGCCCATGCACCGCGTGCGAGTCTGCAGCAGCTGCTTTGCCCCTTGATTACAGGCTTGCAGTTTGAGCCGCTGCGCGCGCCAGAGGTCGGCCTGACCATGCTGCGCGCACGCGCCGGCAACAGCGGCGAGCGCTTCAATCTGGGCGAGGCCACGCTGACACGCTGCGTGTTGCGCTGCGTGTTGCGTTTTCAGGGGGAGGATCACGTCAGCGTCGGCGTCGGCTATGTGCTGGGCCGCGACGTCGAGCGCGCGAGCTGGGTCGCGCAGGCCGATGCCTTGTTGCAACAGCCGGCTTGGGTTGAGCGCCTGCAGGCCGAAGTGATCGCGCCGCTGCGGGCTTTGACGCAAGTCCTGCGCGTGCAGCAGGCCAGCGAGACGGCGGCCAGCCGCGTGCAGTTCTACACCTTGCAGGCGGAAATTCAGCCGTGACGCCAGCAACTCATTTGGCTGGCAACAATGATCTCGCCGCGCTGAAGCGCGGTTTCACCGAGCCGGTGTTCGGCGCGCAACAGGTGTTCAGGCATTTGCTCGATGCGATGTCCCTGCCCGGCCGCGTACATGAGCTGGCAGCGGTGGACAGCGGTGTGCAAGCACCCACCGAGGCCTTCGGTTTGGCCATGGCGCTGAGCCTGTTGACGCTGCTGGATGCCGAGAGTCCGCTCCATCTGGGTGCGGAGTTAGGCAGCAAGGCGGCTCAAGCCTATTTTCGATTTCACTGCGGCGCCAAGCTGGCCGAGCCACAGCGGGCCCAGTTCTCCGCCTTCAGGGCGGCGCAGCTCGACGCTCAACATTGGCAGGCGTTACCGCTGGGCAGCGATGAGCAGCCGCAACAAGGCGGCACGCTCTTGCTGGAAGTTAGCGGGCTGGATGAGCAAGCAGCGCTGGCCGGCGCGAGCTTGCTGACGCTGCGCGGGCCGGGCATTGCGACGCAGCAAACGCTGGCGGTGCAAGGCTTGCCGACCGAATTCTGGCGCTGGCGCCAGGCGCTGGCGGCGGACTTTCCGCGCGGCATCGACTTGTTGCTGTGCTGCGGCACGCGCTTGGCTGCAATTCCCCGTTCCACCCTGATCACGCTGGAGGGCTGAGCCCATGTATATCGCCGTCAAGGGAGGCGAGTCAGCCATCAAAGCCTCGCGCGACCTGCTCGCCGCCGCGCGCCGGGGCGACCTGAATCTGCCCGCCATCGGCGTGGCGCAGGTGCAGGAACAACTGGGCTTACTGGTCGGGCGGGTGATGGCCGAGGCCTCGCTCTACGACCCCGAGCTGGCCGCCTTGGCGCTGGTGCAGGCGCAGGGCGACGCGATCGAGGCCGCGTTTTTGCTGCGTGCCTACCGCAGCACCTTGCCGCGCCTGGCCTTCAGCGCGCCGCTCAATTGCGACGCTATGCGTCCGCAGCGTCGCATCTCGGCGATTTTTAAAGACCTGCCCGGCGGCCAAGTGCTGGGGCCGACTTATGACTACACGCAGCGCTTACTGGACTTCGGCTTGCTGCGTGGCGATGCACCGGCAGCAGTGGATCAACAAGTGCAGCCGGAGCAGGCACCTGAACAAGCACAGGCCGTGATCAGCAATGCGTTGGAGGCGCTGTCCGCGCAAGGCCTGATCGAGCCGGCCTTGCCGCCCGACGGCGACCCCGAGCCGCTGGACATCACCCGCGACCCGCCGCGCTACCCACTGCCGCGCTGCGGCCGCCTGCAAATGCTGGCCCGCGCCGACGAGGGCTGGGTCTTGGGCCTGGCCTATTCGACCCAGCGTGGCTACGCTTTTACGCACCCTTTTGCCGGCGACATCCGCTTCGGCGCGGTGACGGTGTCGCTGCAGCCGGATGAGCTGGACTTCGAGATCGAGGTCGGTGAGATCGAGCTGACCGAATGCCAGATGCTGAACCAGTTTGTCGGCAGCGAAGGCGCGCCGCCGCAGTTCACGCGCGGCTACGGCCTGGTGTTCGGCCACGGCGAGCGCAAGGCGATGGCGATGTCGCTGCTGGACCGCGCGCTGCGCGCCGATGAGTTCGGCGAACAGGTCAGCAGCCCGGCGCAGCAACAGGAGTTCGCACTGCCGCAGGGTGACAGCGTCGAGGCCTCGGGTTTTGTGCAGCATCTGAAACTGCCGCATTACGTGACCTTCGAGTCTGAGCTGCAACTGATACGCCAGCTGCGCCAAGAGCGCAGCGACAGACTCAAAGCGGAGCAGCCATGAGCCAAACTGCAGAAGGCTATAACTTCGCCTATCTCGACGAGCGCAGCAAACGCATGATCCGCCGTGCGCTGTTGAAGGCGGTGGCCATCCCCGGCCACCAAGTGCCGTTCGGCTCGCGCGAGATGCCGCTGGCCTATGGCTGGGGCACAGGCGGCATCCAGGTCACGGCCGCCGTGATCGGCCAGGGCGATGTGTTGAAGGTGATCGACCAGGGCAGCGACGACACCACCAACGCTGTCAACATCCGCGACTTCTTCGCCCGCACCACCGGCGTGGCCACCACCACCCGCACGGTGGACGCGACGCTGATCCAGACCCGCCACCGAATCCCCGAGACGCCGCTGCGTGAAGGCCAAGTCTTGGTCTATCAGGTGCCACAACCCGAGCCCTTGTACCGACTGGAGCCGAACCGGGCCGAATGCGAGAGCCTGCATGCGGCCGAGGAATATGGGCTGATGAATGTGAAGCTGTACGAGGACATCGCGCAATGGGGCCGGGTCGAGACGGCCTATGACTACCCGGTGCTGGTGAACGGCCGCTATGTGATGGCGCCCAGCCCGATCCCGGCTTTTGATAACCCCAAGATGGACCGCATGCCGGCGCTGCAGCTGTTTGGCGCCGGGCGCGAGAAGCGGCTCTATGCCGTGCCGCCCTACACCAGCGTGCGCAGCCTCGACTTCGAGGACCACCCGTTTGAAATCAAGCCGCAGGGGCATGCCTGCGAGCTGTGCGGCTGCAAGACCAGCTTTCTGGACGAGGTCGTGCAAAGCGAAGGACAAACGCTGTGGACCTGCTCGGACAGCGACTGGTGCGCCGCGCAAATGGAGCGAAAGAACAATGATGATGAGTAACCATCCGATTGCGATTCGTGATGCGCAGATCAGCGACCTGCCGGCCTTGTTGGCGCTGTACCAAAGCAGCGGCCTGGACGCGCCGCAGCCCTCGCAGGCCGCGGGCTTGGCGCAGATTGAAAAGGCTTGGCAGCAGGTGCAAGCCATGCCTTTGGCGCGTGTACGTGTGGCCGAAACGGATGCGCAACTGGTCGGCACGCTGACGCTGTTCATCCTGCCCATGCTCTCGCACCAGGGCACCCCGTCGGCGGTGGTCGAAAGCGTCGGCGTCCCGGCTGATCTGCAGGGCCAGGGTGTCGGCCGCGCCTTGATGCAAGACGCTATTGATTTGGCGGCGGCGGCCGGTTGCTACAAGCTGGCGCTGTCGTCCAATCTGCGCCGCACCGAGGCCCATGCTTTCTACGAGAAGCTGGGCTTCGAGCAGCATGGCAAGAGCTTCCAGATCGAGTTGAAGCCATGAATGCCGTTCAACCTCTTTTGCAAGTGACGGGGCTCACGCACCGCTTCAATGCTGCCGGGCAAACACGAGCCGCTGTCAGCGAGGCATCGCTGAGCCTGTACCCCGGCGAGGTGGTGGCGATTGTGGGCGAGTCCGGCTCTGGTAAGAGCACACTCTTGAACTGCATCGCCGCACGCTTGCAACCCGCTGCCGGCCAGGTGCTCTACCTCAGCGCGGCCGGTGCTCAGGTTGACTTCCACCGCATCAGCTAGCGCCTAGGACGACAGCTGGCCCGCACCGAATGGGGCGTTGTCTATCAGCATGCTGCCGATGGCCTGCGCATGAACGTCAGCGCCGGCGCCAATATCGGCGAGCGCCTGATGGGCGCCGGTCTGCGCCACTACGGCCAGCTACGCGCACACAGCGCAGGCTGGAAGAGCCTGGTCGATCTCGACCCGCTGCGCATCGACGACTCGCCGCGCGGCTTCTCTGGCGGCATGCGCCAGCGCCTGCAAATTGCCCGCAATCTGGTCACCAAGCCGCGCCTGGTCTTGATGGACGAGCCGACCTCGGGGCTGGATGTGTCGGTGCAGGCCAAGTTGCTGGATCTCATCCGGCTGCTGGTCGCACGCATGCATCTGTCGGCGCTGATCGTCACCCATGACTTGGGCGTGGCGCGCCTGCTCGCGCATCGCACGCTGGTGATGCGCGAAGGCCGCATCGTTGAAGAGGGACTCACCGACCGCGTGCTGGACGACCCGCAGCATCCCTACACCCAGCTACTGGTCGCCTCGGTGGTGGCGCCATGACGATGAATTCAATAACGCCTATTTTGAGCGTGCAAGATGTGCACAAGCATTTCACGCTGCATCTGCGCAGCGGCCAGGCGCTGCCAGTCTTGCACGGCGTCTCGCTGAATGTACAGGCGGGCGAATGCGTGGCCCTGGTCGGTGCCTCGGGCCAGGGCAAGTCCACCTTGATCAAATGCCTGTACGGCAGCTACGGCGTCGACAGTGGGCGCATCCTGTTTGCCGGCGAGCAAGCAGACGCCGAGCCGCTCGATCTGGCCCAGGCACAGCCGCAGCAGGTCTTGGCGCTGCGCCGGCGCGAGCTGGCCTATGTCAGCCAGTTCCTGCGCGCGCTGCCGCGCGTCGGCGCGCTTGATGTGGTGGCCGAACGGCTGCTGCAGGCCGACCCCGAGCTGCAATCGGGCCGCGCCGATGAGGCCTGCTGGCAGACAGCGCAAGCGGCGGCGCGGGCCCAGGTGGCCGAACTGTTTGCGCGCCTGAATCTGCCCCAAGCGATCTGGGACTTGCCGCCGGCCACCTTCTCGGGGGGCGAGCAGCAGCGCGTCAATATCGCACGCGGCTTTGTGCAACCGGCCCGCCTGCTTTTGCTGGACGAGCCGACCGCTTCGCTAGATGCGATGAACCGGCGCGTGGTGATCGATATGATTGCCGCCGCCAAGGCCGCCGGCACCGCCATCGTCGGCATCTTCCACGACGAGGAAGTGCGCGAGGCCGTTGCCACACGCTGCGTCAGCCTGCCGGCTGCCGCCCAGCCAGAAAGAAGCCTTGTATGAAAAGTGATCTGTTGTTGACGAACGCGACTTTGGTGCTGGGCAAGGAAGTCATCCGTGGCCATCTGCGCGTGCAAGGCGGCGTGATCACCGAGATCGCCACTGGCGGCAGCGCAGTTGCGGGGGCGATCGATCTGGGCGGCGACTATGTGCTGCCGGGTCTGGTCGAAGTACATACCGACAATCTTGAGCGGCATGTGATGCCCAGGCCCAAGGTCATATTTCCGATGCTGGGTGCCGTGATGGCCCATGACGCCGAGATTGCCTCGGTCGGTATCACCACGGTGCTGGACGCCGATGGCGTCGGCGACCCTTATGGAGACGGCTTTCGGGCGCGCGACCAAAGTGCCTTGCTCGACGTGCTGGACCAGATGCAGGCGGCCGGCGTGTTGAAGGCCGATCACCTGATCCATGTGCGCTGCGAGCTGCCGGCGCCGAACGCGCGCGAGCTGTTCGAGCCCTTTGCCGAGCACCCGCGTCTGCGCCTGATTTCGCTGATGGACCACACGCCGGGCCAGCGCCAATGGACCAATCTGGACCATGCCAAGACCTATTACACCGGCAAAAAAGGCTGGAGCGATGCGGTGTGGGAACGCGAAGTCGGCCTTGCGCCGCAGCGTCAGGCCGAGCATGCCGAGCCCAACCGGGCCTGGTTTGCCGACTTCGCACGCCGCCACTCGGTGGCCTTGGCCACGCATGACGACACCACCGTTGCCCATGTCGAGGAGGCGCGTGCGCTGGGCGCGGGCATGAGCGAATTCCCGACCACCTTGGCGGCGGCGCAGCGCGCCCATGGGCTGGGCCTGTGCACGGTCGCGGGTGCGCCCAATGTGCTGCGCGGTGGCTCGCACTCGGGCAATGTCTCGGCGCTGGACCTGGCCCGCGCCGGCGTGCTGGATGCGCTGAGTTCCGAGTATGTGCCGTCCAGCCTGCTGCAATCGGCCTGGTTGCTGCGGCGCGATGCGGGTTTCAGCCTATCCGAAGCGCTGGCCGTCGTCAGCCGCCGGCCAGCCCTGGTTTGTGGGTTGGCTGACCGTGGGGAAATTGCATTAGGGCTGCGGGGGGATTTGGTGCGGGTGCGCGAGGTGGCGGGCCAACCGGTGGTGTGCGAGGTGTTTGTTCAGGGGCGGCGGGTGGCTTGAGATCCGGCCGCGACTTGCGACTAAACCGGCGGAATGCCGGGAGAGCCAGCACGCCGAGGGTCTGGTCTTTACCAGCAGTTTGAGACCCCCATCGGGCGCTGCTCAAGCCTCAAACACCCTGCTGTTGCGAAAATCCGTAAAAGTCGTTCACACCTGAAATAGCCTCGCTGAGCATCTCTCGTTCGACTTCGCTCAGCGCCGGGTTCCAGATGTCCAGGATCAGCACCGCCCGCGGTACATCGCTCTCGTTCCAGGCTTCGTGCTCGATCGTGTCATCGAATACGAAGGCCTTGCCGGGCTGCCACTCTCTTTGCTCGCCACCACATCGGAAGCCGCAGCCGGGCGGGATGATCAGCGGCACATGCACGATCAAGCGCGTGTTGTTGACCCCGGTATGCGGTGGAATGCGGGTATTTGCATCCAAAATCGAAAACACCGCAGTGGGGCTGCAGCCAGGCACTTCACAACGGGGCCAAGCGGAGAGCGCCGCTACCGTTTTCGGGAAACGCGCGATGTGCTCGGGATAGGCACGGCCTTCGCGCCACAGGTAATAGACGCCCCATCTGCGGGATTGATGCAATTCACGCCACTTTTGGTCGACGGTGCCGGATGTGCCTTGGGTCACGTAGGGTTCAAGGACCGCCTGCCCATCGGACAACAGGTCGATCAGTTCGGCACGAATATCGTCGGTAGCGGCCTCAATGGCATCAAGCCAAGGAAAGTCGCTGCGCTCATAGAATTCGACCGGCGCCAATTGCGGAAAATACAGGAAGGAAGGCTGTTGGCGGTAGATGCGGTCCCGCTGCGTCAGGATACCAAGGCAGCGATCGAACCGTTTCAAGGGCATGTCCGAGTGACGCGCCCGAAGTTGCCCCAGCCTATCTTCGAGAAATGACTCGAGCGCGCGGTTATTGCCCTCGACCACCCGGCGCGCGTGAGCCAGGATTTCATGCATCGCGGGTGGCACAGGTGTCCAGGGACGGATGGACTGCAGTGCCGTTCGGTAGCTGACGGCGGCCGCACGCGAATTATTTTGCAGTTCCTGCAAGGACCCCTTCTGCAGCAAAGCCCTCAGATTGCCAGGATCCAGGACGAGGACGCGATCAAGTGCCCGCATCTCCTCGTCGCGGCGGTCCAAACCGCGCAGCGCAGCGGCAAGATTGATCCATGCCGAAGGATTATCGGGGTCATCTTTTGTGGACTGGTCCAAGACCTCGAACGCGCCTGCGACATTGCCCGCCATCAAGCGGCGATGCCCAAGCTCATTGAGCACCAGCGGGTGCCGAGGCCCTGCCAGTTCGGCCTCACGCATAAGTGAGTCTGCCTCAGCTTGCCGACCGCTACCCAAGGCTTCGTACGCAGCCTTGATCAGCTGCTTGATTCGTTCATCGTCGTGGATAGGCCGGTTCACTGCATTCATCTTCTGGCTACAAATTTGATGCAGCTCATCGAGCCACCTTTGAGAGTTCCAAGCACCTGCATTGGGAACACAGCAGCATGGCAAATACAAGCGAAAATCAGTATACCTGCGACGCGTTTGTCGCTAACTGATTGATTCCTTCGAGTGAAAACGAGGGATTTTCCTAAGCAGCAAGGGATGTCCCTAGCTTCTGTTTGGGCAACCATATGCCATGCCATGCCGTAGCCGAATGTCGCTTAGCAGTGGTCTTCCCTACCGTCTTTCGACCGTGCGCCTGCCGAACGGCGAGGCATGCGCCTTCCTCCTAGATGAGGATGGATTGCCTCATGACCTGTCTACGCTCTATGTGACGACATGCATTCGAAACGCTGGCAAGTCGGTCGCATCGCAGGAATCCTCTTCTGTCAGACGCTTTCCTATGGACTCTGAACCTTGAGCCATTTCGGATATGGAAATCATGAGTAGCGAGGCGAGAATCCAGCTCTTCACTTCGCACCTGCATTTCCATGCCGCTGGCGCTCCGCTTGAACGTACAGCACCACACCAACCTCCACCATCAAGCCCCTAGCGCTTCTTTGGTCAGGCTCCAGGCCTGCGACAACTTGGCAGCACGCGAGTGATAAGCGCTCTTGACCCGGGTCATACGGTCTTCGATCTTGTCTTTGACCTCGCCCTTGGCTTGGCTAAGTTGCAGCTTGAGCGAAGCAGCCTTGGCATCGGCTTCCCGCGTCAGCATGTCAAAGCGCTGCTGGGCGCGTCCGACCGCACTGTCCAGGCTTGACTTGGCCGCCGCGAGCTTGGCCTGCAGCTTGGTCTTGGCGGCGCCACTGGCCTGCGACGTTTCGTCTTCAAGATCCTTGATCTCGGACTTGAAGGCCGCAATGTCATGGTCGTATTGCGCTTGGTCCAATTCGCTGCGGCTGCGCCTGAAGACTTGCCCACCGGCGGCTTCCAGTGCGCTGTCCACCGGCACCACCCACTCTTCTTCGATCTCGGCCAGCAAGGCCACTTTGCCCGGCCTGAGGTGCTTGTCGGCCTCCTCGATAAAGTCCAGGCCCACGCCGGCCGCCCAGAAGTCGCGCACGGCGCCGGCCACCGTGCCGGTCATGGCACCGATGGCCACACCGACCGGCCCGCCCAGCATGCCGATCAAGCTGCCCACGGCCAAACCCGTGGCCGCCCCGGCCCCAATTTGGCCAGCGTCCATGGACTTCTTGACGCTGACCACCCCTTCAGCGTCTCGGGCGAGCACGCCCGTGGCATAGAGCGTGATGTCGCCAGCTGTGTGCAGGGCCTGCAAGGCCTTCAAACCGGCATCCGCAGCCGTTTCATTGTCAAAGATCGCGACCAAAAGCTTGTTCATAAAAGACTCCAATTTAAATGTGCAGAGATCAGCCCCAGACCTGTCGCTTCGCGCCAGGCCCCCGATGGGGAGGAGAAACAACTTCGGAGAGGCCCGGCGTTTTGTTTCTCATGAGGGTAGAAACGACAAGCGCAGCGGCTCAGCCGGTGGCCTTCTCGATCGACTTGCGCAAGCGGGCCGTGGCGGCGCTTACTTCGCCTTCGAATTCCTTCCATCGGACCGCGTTGGCCTGCTTCATCTCCGCCAGCTTGGCCTCGGTCGACTGCAAGTCCAGGCGCAAGGCGGCGATGTCAAGGTCGATCTTGGCCTTCACATCGACGGCCGCTGAGCCGGCTTTCTTCTCAAGATTGGCCAGCGCATCCTTGCCCTTGGCGATGTCTTTTTCGGCCGCCGCGACAAAGGCGTCGCGCTTGGCGGTATCGGTGGCGTAGGTGAACTCGGGCATCGCCTTGATCATGTCCTTGGTCGCGCCGGGCATCACCAGCTTGCCCGCCCTGTCCTGGATTTGCGAAACCGGGATCGCCACATCATGCCGGCCGATGCCGACAAAGCCACCCGCGCCGACGATGACATAGGACACTTGCTTGTCAGGAGAAATGATCAAGTCTTCCACCTTGCCGACCTTTTGGCCGGCCTCGTTGTAGATGGTCTTGCCCAACAGCGTCTTCTTGACGCTCCAGCCCAGAGCCAGCTGCGTCGACTCGGTGATGTTGGCAGCAATCGTGGTGGTCCCGCCAGCGACTTGGGCGGCCACTGGCCCTGCGCCGCAAAAGGCACCAACCAGCGCCAGCGTGGCCAAATTCAGGCGAGAAAAATGCTTCGTCATGATGGAGTTCCTTGAGAGTGAGTGACCGATTGAAAGGATCGATACCAGCGTCGCAATCAAAGGCGAGCAAGCTGCAGCTGTTTGTAAGGGCCGCGCATCGACGGGTCTGTTCGACAGCGCACACAGACCTTTGCATTGCCCTGAGCAAGGAGAGTTCGCTCGCAGTGGAGCGTCTTGCCTCAGACCATCACGGCTTGCACTGGCCGGCGCAATGAATACGGCAGCGCCGCGCCACGGCCGAAGCGCAGGACAAGGTCGGGGCGCTGCCCAGGCAGTCCCAAGGCTGCGGCAAAGTCTGGCCGCAGCTTTGCCACCTCGACGGGTTGATTCAGATGAGCGTTGCGAATGCCCAAAGCCGTGGCTTGCAAGGCGAAGCGCTCATAGCAGCGCCCCACCTCGACCCAATTGGCCTTGTCGGCGGCCTGCCCGACGAACACGGCCAGCCCGGCCGAGCTGCGGATTTGCCGCATGTATTTATCGTTCTCGCCCTTGGGCGTGAAGAAGACGCCGAAGGCCATCTGGCCCAGCCAAGCCGGCACGGCCGGACTGCCCGATGCCAGGCTGAAAAGCCCGTCCCCGCTGTGCACCGCATCGGCCCCATTGAAACGAATCCAGGCCTTGAGCTCCTTGACGAAAGACGGGTCTGCCATTTGCGCGCTATTGCCTTGCACGACATAGTCCAGCACGCGCTCCATCGCCGAGCGTTCGGTCAGCAGCAGCAGGCGCACGTTGGCGGATGAGCCTGCCTGCTCGAGCAAGCTGAGCTCGGCGCTGCTCAGCGGCTTGCCGTCGTAGTCGCCCCGCGTGCATTGCCGCGAAGTGATCGCATCGAATAGCGGCGAGCGTCGCGCGTTTGTGGGCGTGAGTGCCAGCTGAACTGCGTTCTTGCTAGCGTCGAAGTGGACCTGCGCGTGCAGACCATGCGCCAAGGCAGCATGAACCAGGTTTTCGGTCGCGCAGCCAAGCGACACGAAAAGATGGTGGTCGTCGGGGTCCACCGCGGGGCAGCGTCGCGCCAGGTCCGGCAAGATCGTGATGGCCTTGCTGCCCAGCGCAAATTTCCAGCATTGGGTGTTGTGGCTAGACGGCGCCAGCGTCGCGAAGCGCACGAGTTCACTCACCAGATCCGGGCCGAGCGCCGCGTTGTCCATGCCTTGCCTTGCAGCCGGCCGGCGAATCCGCTCAGCCACCGCCGCGGCCGTTTCGGGGCTGGCGTCTTGCGAGCAGGCCGGCAAAAACGCCGCGCCGGCGCACAGGCCCGGCGCGGCGGCCAAGAAGCGCCTGCGCCCGCTGCCCTGCGGGGTCACGCTGCCTCTCCCGGTTTGATCGCCCCCACCGTCTGCGACAGCAGCAGCTGCTGATCGGCATGCAAGCCCATGGCCTGCGACAAAGCCGTGCGGTCGAACCATGCGCGTATCACCGTGGCCAGGCCCTCCGAGGCACAAAACAGATAGACGTTTTGCGCCATCGCGCCGGCTGCCGCGAAGGCATAGGCCTCGCGCTGCGCCGCCGGCACGAGCTTCATGCGCGAGTGGTCGGCCACGAAGACCAGATCCAGCGGCGCGCTGTCGACAAAGTCCTGCTGGCCGGTGACCCGGCGCACATCGCTGGCCACCACCAGGTTGAGCTGATGGCCGAGCGGCTCGTAAAGGAACAAGCCTTGCGGCATCGCCACATAGAGCAGCACTTCCTGCGAGTTCATCGCGCTGGGCGTGGTGCGGCCGCCGTCAACATGGCGATTGATGCCGGCCGCCGCCCACAGCAGATCGGACAACTGCTGCTCGGGCAAGGGCTCGGGCGCGAACTCGCGCCGCGACTGCCGGCTGGCGAGAGCGGCAATCAGCGGCATGCCGCCGGTGAGCGAGGGCGGCGGCAGCGCCTGCCGCGCGACTGCATCGCCTAGCGGCGGCAAGGGTTTGAGCTTGCCCATCAAGCCCAGTGCGAGTTTGGTGAGAGTGTTCATATGCTCTTGTTCAAGCCGGGAGCAAGCCGGTCCATATCGTGAACCTCGCGTTCATGCGTGGCAGGGCCATCCATCACAATGGTCGAGCGCCCATCGTCATAGTCTGCCACCACGAATTGACGCTCCGGCACACGGCCGTGCAATGAGGGGAACAGCGCGAACACGCGGTCGCCCGCGCTGAGTGCCTCGACCGCCGCAAGCACCGGCACCTCAACCTCGGGCGCAGCCCAGACATTTCGCTCGGTATCCACCTGCCCCCAGAGCACTGAGGTGATGCGCCCGCCCGCGTCCAAGCCGACCTTGGACACCGCAAAGGTCTTCATGCGGCCACCGGCGAATAGCCGGCCCGCTTGATGGCGTCGCTCAACTCCCGGGCGCTGGCGCGGCTGGGTTCAATCTCGACCGTGAAGGTGGCCATATCCACCCGCACCAGCGCGCCGTGCTCGGTTTCTTTGCGCGCCTTGGTGACGGCACCGGCGCAGCGGGCACTGTTCATATCGCTGACTTGAAAGGCAATCATGGTGGGCAAGTCCTTCAGATTTGGGAGGGCGGGATAGGCGAATTCAGACATTGATATTGCGCGTGCGAGAGAGAGCCTTCTGTTCGTTGCCGCACCCAGCGCAAATTCAAGCGGACTTGACAGTAGCTCGCAGCAGCCACTTGCGCAATTCCCCAAAACACAGCGCCCCACTGGCCAGCACCAGACACGCCAGCCATTGCGCCGGCGACATCGGCACCGTACCGAAGGCCCGGTTGAGAAACGGCATTTGAACCACGGCCACCTGCAGCGCCACGGACAACAGCACAGCGCCCCACAGCCAGCGGTTGCCGAACAGACCGTCGAATGCGCTGCGGGTTTCGGCGCGCGCGTTGAAGCAATTGAACAACTGAGCGAACACCAGCACGGTGAAGCCCGCGGTGCGCGCCAGTGCCAGCGTCTCCTGACCTTCGATCAGACCGCCCGGCAAGAACAGGTCTATGGCCAGCAAGGAGAGCAGCGCCATGACCAGGCCGTTGGCGACGATGCCGCGCCACATGGCGGCGTCGATGATGCGGGCGCCGCGCTGGCGCGGCTGGTGCGCCATCATGTCCTCGGCGACCGGGTCCACGCCCATGGCCAGGGCGGGCCCGGAGTCGGTGATCAGGTTGATCCACAGAATCTGCGTGGCCAGCAGCGGCAGCACCAGCGCTGAAGTCTCGGCAGCGCCTGGGGCAGCGACCTCGACCCTCAGCCCGATCACGCCGGCGCCCAGCACGCCCAGCAGCACCGTCAGCACCTCCGCCAGATTGGACGAGAGCAGATAGCGCAAGAACTTGCGGATATTGTCCAGCACACCGCGACCCTCGCGAACCGCCTCGACGATGGTGGCGAAGTTGTCGTCGGCCAGGATCATGCGGGCCGCCTGCTTGCTCACTTCGGTGCCGGTGATGCCCATCGCGATGCCAATGTCGGCCGCGCGCAGCGCAGGCGCGTCATTGACGCCATCGCCGGTCATGGCCAGCACCGCCCCGTCGGCCTGCAGGCTTTGCACGATCAGCAATTTATGGCGCGGCGCCACCCGCGCAAACACGGCCGCGCCGCGCACCGCCTTGGCAAAAGCGGCCGCGCCGCCGGCCTGCAGCGCGTCCAGGTCAGCGCCGGTCAAGGCCTTGGCGAACTTGGCGCTCTTGGGAACCTTGGGTCGTTTGGCACCTTTGGGCAACATGGGCACTCCGGCAATGATGCCTAGGTCGGCCGCGATGCGCAGTGCGGTCCGCGGATGATCGCCGGTGATCATGATGACGCGGATGCCGGCGGCCTGTGCCGCGCGGATGGCCACGGCGACCTCGGCGCGCGGCGGGTCAATGATGCCCACCGCGCCGATATAGATCAGCCCCCTCTCCAGCCCCGCATGCGCTCCCTTAGCATCTTCTGCTGCGGCCAGGGGGCGATAGGCCACGGCCAGGGTTCGCAGCGCCGCATCGGCCAGCGCCCCCACATCGGCCAGAATGCGCTGGCGCATCGCCGCGTCAAGCGCTCGCGTCTCCTTGCCGACTTGCTGGCGGGTACACAGCGCCAGCAGCACGCCGGGTGCGCCCTTGGTGAACAGCATGCGCGCCTCGCCCGCTTGGTGGTCGATCTCTAACGTGGACATCAGCTTGCGGTCCGAACTGAAGGGGATCTCACCGATGCGTGTGTAGCGCGTAGAACGCGTAGAGCGCTGCAGACCCAGCGCCGTCTTGTCCAGCTTTCGCTCGGCCACCAGGAAGGCCGCCTCGGTCGGGTCGCCTTGAATCTCCCAGGCGCCGCCGGCAGCCTGGCGCAGCGTCGCATTGCCGGCCAAGCTGCCGCCACTGAACAGCGCCGCAACCTCGTCCAGCAGCGCACCCGCCTGCAGCGGCAAGCCGCCCTGCTCCGCCCGCCCGATGGGCGCGTAGCCCACGCCGCTGATGTCGCACACGCCCGAGGCGCTGACCACCCGCACGATGGTCATTTCGGCGCGGGTCAGCGTGCCGGTCTTGTCGGTGGCGATGACCGAGGCCGCACCCAAAGTCTCGACCGAGACCAGCTTCTTGACAATGGCATGGCGCCGCGCCATGCGCTGCACGCCAAGCGCAAGGACCAGCGACAAGATCGCGGGCAAGCCCTCAGGCACCGCCGCCACCGCCAGCGAGACGCCCAGCAACAAGACGGTGACGACATCGGCGGGTGCGCGCACCTGCTCAGTGGCCAAGATGGTCAACACCGCCAGCACCGCAATAGCGACGGCCGCCAGGCCCAGCACACGCCCGATGCGGGCTACTTCAAGCTGCAAGGGCGTCGGCTGGTCTGGCGTGGCGTCTAGCATCGAAGCAATCGCGCCCAGCTCGGAGCGCATGCCGGTAGCCGTGACCACGGCGCGCCCGCTGCCCTGCGCGACCGATGTGCCCTGGAACACCATATTGCGCCGCTCGGCCAAAGGCGCCGCGGCCTTCAGCCTGGCAGCATCCTTGAGCACCGGCTCGCTCTCGCCCGTCAGCGAGGCTTCGAGCAGGCGCAGGTCGACGGCTTGGATCAGGCGCGCGTCTGCACCGACAGCGTCACCCTCGGCCAGCAGCAGCAAGTCGCCCCGCACCAAGGCGACGCTGGGAATGCGCTGAATCATTCCGCCGCGTAGCACGCTGGAACTGGCCTGTGTCATACGGGCCAGCGCCGCCACGGCGCTTTGTGCTTTGGCCTCCTGCACCCAACTCATGCCGGCATTGAGCAGCACGACAACGGCGATCACGATCGCGTCCATCGGCCAGCCCTGCCGACCCTCGACAAACCAGGCCACCAGGGCCACGGCCGCCGCGACGAGCAACAGCGCGACCAGCGGTTCTTGCACCAGGGCCAGAGCTCGGCGCCATCTGGGCAAGGCAGGCTGGGCGCGTAGCTCATTGGCGCCATCGCTTGCCAATCGTCGGGCGGCTTCCGCGACGCTCAGGCCCAGCGCCAGATCGGTCTGGCAGGCGGCGGCAACTGCCTGCACTTCAGCCAAGCTGGCATCCTGGACTTGGCTGAAGTGGCTGGCTTGGCCGGCCTTGCCTGAGCTTGCGGCCCTCATAGCCAGCCGTAGCGCCGGATGTAGAAGCGCTTCATCAGCGTCGTCAATGTGCTGTAGCCGAGCAGGATGGCCAAGAGCCAACCGTAGTAGCTTGGGGGCAAGGCCTGCAAGCTGAAATAGCCGGCCAGCGGCCCCCAGGGCAGCCACAGCCCCACGGCCATGATGGCCAGGGTCATGCCCATCAGCGGTGCCGAGGCGTGGCTTTGCACAAAAGGCAATTTCGGTGTGCGCACCATGTGCACGACCAGGGTCTGGGTCAACAAGCCGACGACAAACCAGCCTGACTGGAACAAACTCTGCTGCGCCGCGCTATTGGCATCAAACACCCACCACATCAGGCCGAAGGTGAGGATGTCGAACAGCGAGCTGATGGGCCCGAAAAACAGCATGAAGCGGCCGATGTCCGCGGGTTGCCATTGCAGCGGCTTGGCCAGCAGCTCGGCGTCCACATTGTCGAAGGGGATGCCGGTCTGGGCGATGTCGTACAGCAGGTTTTGCACCAGCAGCTGCAAGGGCAGCATGGGCAGAAACGGCAGGAAAGCACTGGCCACCAGCACGCTCAACACATTGCCGAAGTTGGAGCTGGCCGTCATGCGGATGTACTTCAACATATTGCAAAAAGTACGCCGCCCCTCCATCACGCCTTCGTCAAGCACCAACAGGCTTTTTTCGAGCAGGATGATGTCGGCAGCCTCCTTGGCAATGTCCACCGCGCTGTCCACCGAAATGCCGATATCGGCCGCGCGCAGCGCCGGCGCGTCATTGATGCCGTCGCCCATAAAGCCCTCCACCTGGCCGCCAGCGCGCAGCGCGTACACGATGCGCTCCTTGTGCAGCGGCGTGAGTTTGGCGAACACGCTGTGCGTCTCGGCCGCCGCCTGCAGCGCCGCGTCGCTGAGCGCCTCGACCTGGCTGCCCAGCAGCACTTGGTCGGCGCTCAGCCCGACTTGGCGGCAGACATGCAGGGTCACCGCCTCGTTGTCGCCGGTCAGCACCATGACGCGGATGCCGTGCGCGGCCAGCTGCTGCAGGGCCGGCGCAGCGGATTCCTTGGGCGGGTCGAGAAAGGCGATATAGCCGATCAGCGTCAGGCCCGCCTCGTCGGCCACCGAGTAGCTGGTCTGGCCCGGTGGCAAGGTCTTGACGGCCACCGCCACCACGCGCAGCCCTTCGGCGTTGAGGCCCGCCGTGACCGCCTGCGTACGCACCAGCAGTGCGGCGTCCAAAGCTAGCGTGGGCATGCTGCGCTCGCCGTCCAGGCTGGCATCGGTCGGCTCCTGGATGCGCACCTGGGTGCAGGCGGCCAGCACCTCCTCCACCGCGCCCTTGCAGATCAGCTCATGGTGCCTATCCTGCCCATCCACCAGGGTGGCCAGCACCACAGACATGCGCCGGCGCTCAAAATCGAAGGGGATCTCGTCGACCTTGCGGTAAGCGTCCTTGAGCTTCAGCTCGGTGGCCTTCTCCAGATGCGCCAGCACCGCGTGGTCCAGCAGGTTCTTCAGCCCGGTCTGGTAGAAGCTGTTGAGATAGGCGAAGTTCAGCACCTCGTCGGTGTCTTGGCCGTAGGCATCGGCGTGACGGGCCAGCGCGATCTTGTCCTGCGTGAGCGTGCCGGTCTTGTCGGTGCACAGAATGTCCATGGCACCGAAGTTCTGGATCGCGTCCAGGCGCTTGACCACCACCTTGCGGCGCGACAGCAGCACCGCGCCCTTGGCCAGCGTGCTGGTGACAATCATGGGCAGCATCTCGGGCGTCAGGCCCACCGCCACCGACAGCGCAAACAAAAAGGCTTGCAACCAATCGCCCTTGGTGAAGCCATTGACGAGAAAAACAATCGGCACCATCACCGCCGCGAATCGTATCAACAACCAGCTGACGCTGTTGACGCCGGCCTGGAAGGCATTCGGCGCGGCTTCCGTGGCCGTGGCATGTGCGGCCAAGGTGCCGAAATAGCTGCGCCCGCCGGTCGCCACCACCAGCGCGCGGGCCGTGCCGGAGACCACATTGGTGCCCATGAAGACGAGGTTGCGCCGCTCAAGCAGGCCGCTGGCGGCCGCTTCGGATTGGGGCTCGACGTCCACGAACTTTTCCACCGGCAGCGACTCGCCCGTCATGGCCGCTTGAGCCACAAAAAGATCGCGTGCGCTGAGCAAGCGGCAGTCGGCCGGGATCATGTCGCCCGCCGACAGCGCCACCACATCGCCGGCCACCAGTTCGCGCTGCGGCAGCTCCTTCGGCTCGGATTGGCCGGCTTTGTCCATTGAGCGGCGCAGCACCGTCGCAGTGTTGCTGACCATGGCACGCAGGCCCTGCGCGGCGCGGTGCGAGCGCCCTTCCTGAACAAAGCGTATGCCGGTGGCGAGCAGCACCATCACGCCAATCACCACGGTGGCTTTGGCGTCGGCGCTCAGGAAGGACAGCAGCGCCAGGGCCGTCAGCAGCAGATTGAAGGGGTTGAGGTAGCAGCGCCACAGGCGCAACCAGCCGGGAAGCGGCGGTTCATGCTGCACCTCGTTGGGGCCGTCCCGGCGCAAGCGGCTGGCAGCTTCCGCCGCGTCCAGCCCCTCGCTTTGAGACTGCAGGCCGAGCAGCGCTGCGGCGGGGTCCAAGCGGGCGGCGGCCTGCAGGCTCTGGCCGAGCGCGATGCCTGTGCCTGCGACGGACCCGGTGCTTGCGGCCGCTGGTCGCAAGGTGTCCAGCAAAGGGCGCCGCTCGAAATGCTGTTTGGCCCAGCGCCGGCGCAGGAAATTGCTGAAGGTCTGCGTCAGGAGTTTTCTTGGCATGGCCGAGTTGTCCGCTCAGGCCATCACAAAACCATCGCCCGTCCCCGGGATGTGCTCGCGATCTGCTGCCAAGCCCCTGGCATTGAGGAGAAACTGCTGCCGTGCTGCAAGGCCTGCGCGGCCCGCAGAACCGCCGCGAGCTCTGTGTCCAGCAAGTCGACCGGACGGCGGCCATCCAAGCCCTCATTGGCCTGCGCAAACCAGCAGGCCAAGTCCCATCCTGACCACCAAGACGGCAGTTCTTCGCGCACGCTTTGCGAGACTGGCTTCAAAGCCAAGTTATCCGCCTTGAACTGGAACATCGGTATCCACAGGCAGCCGCGCCACTCGAGGCCAAAAATCTGCCCTGATTCGACCAGCTGCGCCAGCCCGGGCGCAACTCCGACCTGCCGCTCTTCCAGCAAGCGCGCCACGATGTCCCACGGCGCTGTGCCGCCGGTCGCCCGGAATGCCTCCAGCAAAGCGATGAAGCCGCGACCACTGGGCAAACTGGGCAAGCATGCCAAGCTAGGCGAGCTTCGAATCTGATGCTTCATGACTTTCTCCCGCAAAAATGGCCAAACGGTGCTGCACCGGTTTGAAGGCATTGGAAGAGCGCAGCCTACGCATTGCCTGTGCTCTGCACTGTGCGGCAGCGAACATGGGGACGCAGCCGCTGAAACTGTTCGAACATGAGCTGCTCGGACATGGCTTGCGTGCGCTGTCGCACGGACTTAAGTGCCAAGGGCGCGCAAGCTCGGCTTTCCTCAACGCTACTCAACGAACAGGACTGCAACCATGAAGACCGATACCCAACTACAGCAAGACGTGATGGCCGAATTGAAATGGGAGCCCGCTGTGCATGCCGCACAGATCGGGGTGGAAGTCAAAGATGGCGTCGTGACGCTGGCCGGAGAGGTCAGCAGCTACGCAGAAAAGTGGAACGCCGAACGTGCCGCTCAGCGCGTCAATGGCGTCAAGGCACTGGCCGTGGAGATGGAGGTCAAGCTCTCGGCCTTCGGCAAGCGCAGCGATGCCGACATCGCGGAGTCGGCCAAGAACATCCTGGGCTGGACCAGCTCATTGCCCGAAGACGCGATCAAGGTGATGGTCGAAGGTGGCTGGCTGACCTTATCGGGCCAGGTGGAGTGGCAATACCAACGCCAAGACGCAGCCAGCAGCTTGCGCTATTTGCCGGGCGTCACCGGGGTCAGCAATCAAATCGCCATCAAGCCCTCGGTGTCGGCGCTCGTCGTCAAGTCCGACATCGAGGCCGCGCTCAAGCGCCGCGCCGCTGATGATGCCAAGTCCATTGCCGTTGAAGTCAAAGGCAGTGATGTGACGCTGACGGGCAGCGTGCACAGCTGGGCCGAACGCGAACTCGCCACGCGCTCAGCCTGGGGCACGGCCGGCGTGCGCCATGTCGTCGACAAGATGAATCTCGTCTACTGATCCAAGGGCTCGCCATCAGCAATCTTGGCCGGCCCAGCAGCTTGAGCACTTGCAGCTGCCGGACAGCCCGAGAAGCGCCGAGCCTTCATCCAGCGTTACCGGTGATCGGCGCGCTAAGCCTCAGCAAGTCGAAGTGCGCCAGGCTCGTTACATAGACCGCTGTCGCCGCTCGCTCCAGCTGCTCGGTGCTGAACAGCACACAAGCAGCCAGATTGTCGGGACAGAGCTGGCCGAGCGACCCGCTGGCCAGACCCTGCGCCACCACATCGCCGCAGGCATCCAGCAACCTGATGTCCAGCGCGGCGCACGGCCCTCGGCCGACCGCCATGCCGTCAATCAACGTGATGTCCACAATGCAGATCAGGCCGCGTTGACCGACCAGGGCCAGCATGGTTGACAGCCCGCGCGGCGTTTGCCGGACATTCGTGTCGCAAGCCACGCCGATGGCTTTGAAGCGCCGCACCAGTTCCTGCTGGAAGGCGTTCAACTGCGGCTGGACGGCTTTCGCCAGTCGCGTGAAAGTGAGATCCCAAAGCGCATGCTTGGGTGCTTCAGGAAATTGCTGTTTTGCTGCCATCGTGGAAGCAGTTTGGGGCATGCGGCGCAGCGCCAGGCCCAGAGCAGGCATGCCTTTGCCGGTCTTTCTGTGCGCTCAGGTCTCGTCAAGCGCTGCCTCGCTGCGCGATTGTTCTGAGCAAGTGCGCATGCACATGTGCGCTGTCGCACAGACCTTTGGGCAGCAAGGCGCTCAAGCTGTAACTCTCTCAACCGTCAGAAAGCACCGCCATGAAAACAGACACTCAATTGCAGCAAGACGTAAGCGCAGAACTTAAATGGGAACCCTCGGTGCGTGCCGCGCGCATCGGCGTTGAAGTGAAAGACGGCGTCGTCACATTAGCCGGCCAGGTTGACAGTTATGCAGAGAAGTGGAGCGCCGAAAGCGCCGCACTGCGAGTGGCTGGCGTCAAGGCCCTGAGCACTGAGCTGAAGGTGCATCTCACCAGTCTGAGCAAGCGCACCGATGCCGATATTGCGGCGGCGGTCGAGAACGTGCTGGAGTGGAGTTCTTCGCTACCCGCTGGCGGCCTCAAGGTGATGGTCGAAGGCGGCTGGGTCACCCTCTCAGGCGATGTGGACTGGCAATTCCAGAAGCAGGCAGCGGCAGACAGCATACGTTTCCTGATGGGCGTCATCGGCATCAGAAACCAGATCAGCATCATGCCGACTTTGTCAGCCACGCTGGTCAAATCGGATATTGAAGCCGCGCTCAAGCGCACCGCGATCGCGGACGCCAAGCAGATCAAAGTTGCCGTGCGCGGCGCAGATGTGACCTTGTCGGGCACGGTACACAGCTGGGCCGAGCGGGAAACCGCCACGAACTCGGCCTGGGCGACGCCGGGAGTCATCAGCGTGGTCGACCAGCTAACGCTGGCGACTTGAACGCCGGCTAGAGTCTGAAGCCCCGCGACCACAAGGTCGAGCGCCCCTGAAGTGGAACTCGCGAAGCAGCATTGTTCATCAGGGGCCTCATCAGGAGTTCTGATGCCTAATCATCTCGATGAATCCGTCAAACACCGCGCTATCGAGTTTCTGGCCCGAGAGTCAAAAGTCCCCTTCGACCAAGTGGCGAGCCTCTACGAGCAAGAACGAGCCCAACTTGAGCGTAGCGCCCACGTGAAGAAGTTTCTTCCAATCTTCACCTTTCGCAATGTGCAAGACCAGTTGCAGCTGCACCGACCAGACTGAATACATCCACGCAAGCTCCTAGACAAGACAGCCAGCTCGTAGGCACGCCACAAAGCCGTCACTCGCCGGAAAATCAATTGCCAGCCTAGATCAGAGTTCGGGAATAACGTCGAATTCACACTGCGGGTCCTTAAGAAAAGTCCCAGTTATGACAAGTGCGCGATCAGCGGCTCTCCTCTCGCCTACGGGGACAGGTATTTCTGGGCTGATCTGCTTCGCCAGGCGACCGAATGCTGCCTCGCCTGTTTGGCGATGGTCGCCAACGCCAACGGCAACGCACTGGACTTAGCCTGCTTCCCGCTGAGGGACAGGTTGCAGGTACAGCGGTCATTCGGCCCTCGATCGCGCCAATGACCTATCCCTGCAGTAGAAGTCTTTCAGCCTCTAAAACTGGCTGACGGCAACCAGCTTGTTGGTGAAGCTCAACGAAATTCCGCTTTGGGCACGAAGTTGCCGGGCCGTCGTTGCCCTAGCAATGTCCCGGCCTGAGCTAGGCCGACATTTCGAACAAGCGCCTCATACCTGGCGTTCGGTTCGCCGACCTTTTTGCTCAACGGCGGCATAGTGGCGAAGTTGCGGCCTCACGCTCATAGTTAGTTCCTGACATTATGAGGCGCACTGGGGGCGGCAGCAGGGTGCCCGGAGCTGAGGTTTACAACGAAGCGACAGCCCATTCAAAAAGTTTGGCCCGGCCCCACATTCAAGACTCGACCAGAGCCTGCTCAGAGGCTTTTTGCAAGACGGGAGACCTGACCCTCAGGCTGCTTATGAACAAGGGCTTCAGGGTGGGGTCCGCTTCAAACAGGTTGGCATAGAAAATCACCGCCGCCTGCGGCGCAATGCCTTCAACGATCTTGCACGTTGATTGAACGTCGGTGATGACTTGCTCGTTCTTGAGAATCCCCTGGTGCGTGTTGCTGCGATTGAACAGCGATGCCCTCTCGAGCACGGCGACAGTTTGGTATCTGCCGCTTGGTTTACGAACTGCCTGGCTAGCGCCCTCTTGTTGGCGCTTGCAACGGAATCGGGTCGACAAGCCACGACAATTTGGAGTCGCTCTCGTCAAGCTTTCGGCAGGGCCCGAAGACTTCATCGAGACGCGAGCGCTCTATATTCCCCCACAATTTTGTCCGCGAAGCAGTATCCGCCAACTCGGTATCGGTAAATTGGCGCTGCGCGTTTTCAGCCGCGCACTTGCAAACCTTTTGGAAACTGGCTTTCAATTTCTGATACTGCGACAAATCTTCCTTCTCAAATGTCTTTTTTTGCTTGTAACTTGCCAGCATTGCTGCATCGGCCTGTCGCAGGTGACGCACGGCAATGCCTGTGCAGAGGCTGTCGACACGATCTCCGCGTTGTGCCTGCTCGAAAGGGTTGGGCGCCGGGCGCTGTGGTCCTGTTGATCGGGTCGGCCGGGCCGGCGCAAACGCCTCAGCGATCTTTGCGAATGTCTCGGCAATGGCCTGGCTCTCGGCATGCTGTCTGTCCACCGAAGCAGCGTACGAATCCATCAGCGCTGCCCGATCCGCATCACCCAATTGACGCTTGCACAGCGCCTGAACCACCTCGGCAAGTTCGTATTCAGCTATGTATTGCCTGGGTGAAGCGCAATAGATTGTCTTCGGCGCAGCAGCGGACCAGGTACCCCCCGACAAGCTTGACTCGCACCGACCGTTATTTCGATCGCATGTGGCTTTCACGGTGCAGCCGGAAACAGTGCAATTGCCCATGCCGAGATGGCATTTGTTGATGTACTTTTGTTGCACTGTTTCGGCACATGCCTCAAACGTCATAGCTATCGCCGGCTGAAGACAGCCGGCCGCCAGGGCCGCAAGTCCAGCATAAATAGCTTCTTTGATAAACCCAACCATGGCAGCCCCAGCTGTTTCGTCAATGGACCGATGAATACTCAGGTCATGGCTACCCCGACTGCTTGGCGCACCGGGATACCGGCGGGGTCGAAGTCTTGCAGAGAAAAAAACATTGATTCCCAGGTTGTCAGGCGTTCCCCGCTTGCGGTGAAACGGATAGATGCCGCAGACCTTGCAAAAGAAGTGCCGCGCAGTCACGGATAGGAAATTCAATCGCCCCACCGCAAGTATGTCCCCCTGGAACGGCTGGGTCATCCAGATTTCCCCTTGGCAAGGCCAGCTTCGCATGGCTGAGGCGCTTGGCGCGCCGCCAGCATCAACTCTTGACGCTCATTCAGGCTGAATCTTGCTGGGAGTGGCCAGTGACAGCGCACCCATTCTCAGGGTCACCCATGATGAACACTTTGGTTGACCCACCGACCGGCCGACAGCTACCAAGAAATGCGCTGAGCGAACTGGTCATCAGGAGCGACCTACGGCGCCAATCCCCAATCTGGTTCTCGCCCGCCAGCAGCCTCTGATTGCGGCGCATCTCAGTCCCCCCACAGCGGCGGGCCGCGCGCCGGTGTGATGCGCGGGGCCTCAGGCTCGGCTCCGATATGTGTCAGTATTTTGCGGACCTCAGGGTGATCGGTGATAAACGCGATCAGCTTCATTTGGCCTCCGCACTGAGGACACAGCAGCGGAAAACCTCGGCGATCCGCGCAATCAACGCCGCTCAGAGATAGCGCGCCGCTGAGGCTCGTTTGGGTGCAACAGGTTTAGTTTGGCTGGCTTGTGCTGGGCTCCCGCCTCCGCCTATGAATAGCGCATCGACGACAGGTTCGTCGGCCGGCAATTGCGCCTGCGACATGGCCGTCACCGCCGCTCGGAGCGGTGAGTTTGGTGCCAGCACGCCGTAGTAGCGGTGCCGGGGGATGCGCGGCGGTGGGATCAGGGCGGCAATGCGACCGTTAAGCTCTAGTGGCGTGAGGATCAGATGCTACTGGTCTTTCCCGCAAGCCAACAGGGCCAGGGCCCGACTCGTCAGAAGACGCCGCCATCTTGCAAGGCGGCGGCCATGCCCCTGTGTGCCTCGACCGAAAATGTCCAGTTCAGCGCGGAAAACCGCGAAATTTGGGCCTCAGATCGACATTGAGCAGCGCCTCAGCGGGCCGATGCCCGGGCTGCGGCAAGGGCCGTGAACCAAGCCAAGGCCTCGCCGAGCGGCCTGGGGTCCACCACATGACCGCCCCCGACAATGAGCAGGCGCACTTGTTTGAAACCCGCGTCTCGCAAATCGGACTCGACGCGCCGGTGCTGGACCGGTGTCGCGATCGGGTCCGTGCGCCCGCCGGCCAGCACGATGGGAACGCGCTTGAAGTCGGCGGGTAGCTCAGGCATCAGCCGCGCCGTGGCGGCCAGCGTCTCTTCATTAATACCGCCCTGGAACAAACCCAGCAGCCGCGCGCCCTGATTGGCAAACAGGGCCGCCAGCGAGCCCGAGACCTTGGCTCCGCCCGAGAAGCCGGCAAAGGCGAGGCCCGAGTTGGCCAGCGCCGGCCAAGGCTCTCGCAAACTCAGCAGGGCCGCCTCCAGCAGAGCGAAGCGCAGCGCGACCCCTTCATCCTCGGGGCGCGCCACCGGCGCCGCGTCCACCGACAGCACGGCCCAGCCCGCGTCCAGCGCCACCGCCTCGTAAAGCGCTGCAAGGCCGCGACTGGAGTTGTAGCCGGGGTCACTGGTGGCGCTGATCAGCAAAACAGGCAGGCTGAGCTCGGCCGCAAAGCCCTGAGGCAAGGCCAGACGCAACTGGCCGTGCGTGACAGCGACCGGCTGGCCCCGCGCTGCAAGTCGCTGCTGCTCGGCGGGCAGCTCGAAACGCGACTCAAAGACTTGGCCGGCACGTAACTGCGGCGGCACGGCCTCCTGCGCCCGCGCCAAGCCCAGCGGCCCCGAGATAACCCAGCTCAGCAGCATGGCCCACAGCAGACCGGTTGATGGTTTCCTCAAATTCCCCCCAATCTGGATGGCGGCACGGCGCCGCAGCGTGGATTCTGCCGTCCTTCGCATGATCAGTGGTCGACGCCCGAAAAGCTCAATGGCCGGTTTCGGCAGCAGCGGCCGCCGGTTGGCCAAAAGTGAACTGCAGCAGTCAGCCTTCCGGCGTCGGGTGATCTCGGGCGGTCGGCGAAAGCAAAGGGCACCGTGCTGGCGCCCACTCTGCGCATCAGAACGACAAGGACTGGCCGGGACCGTGAGGCCGCACCATCGCCCGTAAGCCGCCGTTGACCAAAACTGTCGGCGCACCGATCGTCAGCTTTGCGGCGCTTGTTTGAACTGTCGGCCTGGAGCAGGCCCGGACTTTTCCAGGGCACCGACTGCGTGGTAACTCGGTGCCCTTACCGGGTAAGGGCATAGACACTGCTATGGCGCGAGCCATATTCGCACCTTGGTACGCCAAAGAGTTTTGGGGTGAACCCTCAGCCCAGGCGCTTGCTCAATTCATCGAGCAGTTCGGTGCTGTGCCCTGATAAGTTGACGCGGTTCAAGAATTGGCTCCTTTCGGTGAAAATGTGGCCGGCACAGCCCAAGACGACGTTATTCAGACCCGCGGAATCTACACGCTCGACACATGAATCAAGGCTTGCTGTTCCAGCCCACCCACAACACAAGTAGCCAACAGCCTAAAGGTGATCCAAGTTGGCATTCCCTTGGTTCCGTACAAGCCGTGTACAGCCGGGCCGCGAAAGAGACCGATCTGAGACGCCTACTGCGGGTCGAAGCGATGGCCAACTACGGGATCGTTGGTGACCGGCACGCCTGTCCGCACTCGCCTCGGCAACTGCTGATCGCTGGGGACGCTGCTTACGGCAGGTTTGGGCTGTCCGAGGCCACACTGCGCGAGAACTTGCGCGTTGACTTCTCGACGACAGATCTGAGCTCTGGCGGCCTTCTTCGTATCGGCTCCGAGGTCGTGCTTTGGCTGACGTTCCACTGTGAGCCCTGCAGCCTGCTGGAACGCCGCTACCCTGGCATCGTCAAAGGCATTGGCAAACACCGAGGCATGTTGGCCCGCGTTCTTCGCGGCGGAACCCTTGCCGCCGGCGACAAAGTTTTGCTGGCTGGTGTTTCACTGCCTGCCATCAGTGACGACTGGCAGACGAGGGTGCTTAGCGTTGCATCCGCGGTACCGGCTGGCCACTACATCGTCTACCGGCAACTCGCTGAAATGGCTGGCGTGGCCAACGCCTATTGCCGCGCATTCCCCAAGGTCTTGTCTCGGCTACCGGTCGAGGTCTCAAGTCGGGTGGTCGGTGCAGCGAACGCGCTGCCCGGGCCACGGTGGAATGGTGCCGAGCTATTCGACGTCGCGCATCTCTTCGACTAAGGCCGACCCGCGGCCGGCGCCGCTGCATCCTTTCGACAAGCATCTTGAGTTCGAGGCCGGCGTTAGGCTGGCGGCCGCATCGACTCGCGATCGCATTCATTCTCACGGCCGCAACTCGGGCCGGTGAAGGGCCACCAGGTCCTCGCTGGAGAAACAGAGCTGAGGTCGCATTCGATGGCGTATGGCCTCGCCACTTTCCAGTCCCCGTTTCGACGGCATGCTCAAAGTCTCAAAAGTGGCCAGTAGGCGTAGTCTGTATTTGTGTACAGTATTTCTCAAGCGCAGTCCTCGATAGATGGTCCACCTACACCAATTGCCTTTGTCGCCGTAGATGGCGCCTGGGTGAAGGGCCTTCTCGGCTCAGTCCAAGCGGGCTTTCCTTCGCCCGCAGAGGACCATGGTGTCGAGCGCATTGACCTCAACAAAGAGCTCATCAAGCACCCTCAGGCCACGTTCTTGATGCGTATGCGCGACGCGTCCACCATTGATTCGCGCGTCATTGATGACACGGATCACAAGCGAGGCATGTGCGATCGCTGCTTGCCTGAGATAAAACGGAGGGGCAACTCCAAGAGTGCGCTTCCTCGCGAGTTCAGAAGCCGCCATGACAACCGTTGCGCACAAGAGAGCGAAATTGCTACCGTCGTCTTCGGGGTCGTCTGACAATAGTCCCTCAACTACCCGATGTAGGCGCTCAGCCCAGCCGCGAGCGCCGAAAACGTTGCCGCGCAGCGCGGGCTTTCGCGCAGGTCCTCGTGCATGGCGATCCAGGTGTCCAGCGTGGGCGAGAACTGGGGCTGCAGTACCCGAACAAGCGACTTGTCCCTGGCCGCGAGAGCCACTTGACACACGCCAATCCCGAAGCCAGCCCGGATCGCCGCCAACTGTGCCAGGTCGCTGTCGGATCGGAACGCCAGCGAGGCCCGCGCGAACGCAGGGAACTGGGCCTGCAGCTTGCGGATGAAGGCATTCTCATGGTCGAAGCCAATCAACGAGTGGCCGGCCAGCTCATCCAAGGACGTCGGCATGCCATGCAGCGCAAGATAGCGCTCATGGGCGTGCAGCCCGATCTCGATGCCGCCCACGCGCTTGGCGATGAGGGCGTCCTGTGTTGGCTTGACCATGCGCACAGCAATGTCCGCTTCTCGATGCAAAAGATCGTCCACCGTGTTCGAGAGGACGAGTTCGACCATCAATTGCGGATGCTCGCTGCGCAACGCCGCCAGGATGGGCGGCAGCACCTCGACACCGATGACCTCGCTGGCAGTCAAGCGCACAGTGCCTCGAACGCCTGAGCCGTGGCTGCTGGCCACGCGCCGCAGTGCCGCCGCCGTGGCCGCCACGCCAGCGGCATAGGGCTTCAATTCCAGCGCGGCATCGGTCGGCGCAAAGCCATCGAACGACCGCGTGAAGAGTTTCAGCGCGAGCGCGGTCTCCAAGCTGTCGATATGCCGCCCGACGGTGGGCTGGGTCAGCCCCATCGCCCGCCCGGCAGCCGAAAGGGACCCTGTCTCCAGGACATGGAGGAAGGTCCGGTACCACTCCCAGTTCGGTTCGTTCTCGGTCATAGTATTCATTTTCTTATAGCGGCAATTCAATTCTAGGCAATTTCCATTTATGCCCGTGGCTCGCAAACTGCAGTCTCACGCAGCAGACCTCCGGAACCCCACATGAACCAGCCCTTCGCCACCCCCCAGCCATTGCCCTACGGCGCCGAATGCCGCCCCAATTGCAGTGCCGTCGTCATGGCAAGCCGGGCTGGGGCGGCGTTGTTCGCCGTCGCCGTGGCGGCGCTGGAGGCCTGGTTGCGTGTGCCGGTCGCGCCGGTGCTCGGTATCACCCTGCACGAGGCGTTGTCGCGTGCCTCGTCGATCGCCGCCGCAGTCTTTCGCAAGCCCTCGTTTTAATCCCAGCCTCAGGAAATCATCATGTCCAAAGTAGCTCTCTTCGGCGCAGCCGGCGTCGTCGGCCAAAGCATTGCCTCGGCGCTCAGCGCCAAGGGGCAGCCCTACCGCGTCGTCGGTCGATCGGAATCAAGCCTGCGCAAGGCCTTTGCTGGCAACCCGTTGGCCGAAATCGCCACCTGGAATCCGGACTCCCCCGCTTCCGTGCAAGCGGCTGCCACCGGTGTCGAGACCTTGATCTACATGGTGGGCGTGAACTACTGGCAATTTGAACTGCACCCCGACCTGATGCGCAAAACATTGGACGGTGCCATCGCCGCCGGGGTCAAGAACATCATCCTCATCGGCACCGTCTACCCCTACGGCATGCCCAGTGCCAAGCCGGTGCGAGAAGACCATCCGCGCACGCCGCACACCTTCAAAGGCCGCATGCGCAAGGCGCAGGAGGATCTGCTCATGCAGGCCCATGCCGAGGGTCTCATCCAAGCGACCGTCTTGCGCTTGCCGGACTTCTACGGCCCCGGTGTGGAAGCCAGCCTACTCAACGGCGCGGCGCAGGCCGCCGTGCGGGGCGGTACCGCGGACATGGTGGGCCCCATCGACCGGCCACATGAGTTCGTTTTCGTGCCTGACGTCGGCCCCGTGGTCGCCAGGCTGGCAGACACCGGCGCCGCTTTCGGCAAGATATGGAACTTCGCCGGCGCGGGCGTGACCTCGCAACGCGAACTGGTGTCCGAGATGGAGCGCCAAACCGGCAAGAAGCTCAAGCTGCGGGTGGCGGGCAAAATGATGCTGCGCCTGATCGGTCTGTTCAACCCCTTCATGCGCGAGATGGTGGAGATGAACTACCTGATGACTGATCCGCTGATCATGGACGACTCGGCGCTGCAGCAGCTGATCGGACCGATCCGAAAGACGCCCTATGCCGAGGGCATCCGGCAAACCCTGGCTGCCGTGACCCGCACCGGCAGGCACGCCATAGCGGCCTGAATGCTGGCAGAAAGGTGCCAGGACAGGCGCTCGGAACGGCGAGATTGCCGGTCAGCCGTCAGCCTGCGGCCCTGCGTGGCTGGTCAGGTAAGCACACAATAAATCGGCGGTCGCCTCCGACCAAGCCTCGATTTCCGCCGTGCCGCGCGGGCTTTTGGAAGATTCTTGCCCAAGTTGCTCGGTGCTGGCCGGCCCGTCATTCCACATCAAGTGGCCACAAGGGCCGCCGCAAATGCCGGTAAGGCAGTTCGCCAAGATTCACGCGCAAGCTGCCGGGTGTGTCGGCATAGATTGTTTGGACAACCAGGGGGTCGAAGCCTGCGCGAAAATGCTGCGTCGACTTGACCACCACCAGGCGCTTGGTACTCAAGTCGATACCCATTTCGGTGTAGCAGTCAGGTGAAAATACCTGCTGCCGAATGCTGTTGAGCACAATATCGACGCCTTCAACCCGCAGCACGACGGCGGCGCCAAGAGGATCACGCGAACCAGGTACCAGTCCTGCCTGGCTGGCATCAGTTCGGCAAGCCAACACCTCCACGTCGAGATCCAAGGACGATCCCGACATGGGGCCGACTTTGCCGCCGACACGCAGCAGCAGGCGAGCACCGACGCCGGCAGAGGTCGCAATGGCCACGGCCTGCGGGTCCCAGATCATGCCCAGCGCCGCATTGCCGACGCCGCGTTCCAGCAACGCGCGCAGCAAGAAAGTACTGTCGCAGGCCGCACCGCCCCCGGGGTTGTCGGCGCTGTCGGCCAGGACCACCAAGCCCGACGGCGCACTCAGCGCCAGGTCGAGCGCCGCATTCATCTGCAGGCGCGGGCTGTTGGCGCGTTGCCTCAAGGCGTAGAACTCACTCGCCAGCTGGTCCACCAAGGCTTCGGCGCTCACCTCGGCTTGCGAGTAAGCCAACAGCGCCGCACCGGTAAACTCGGTATCCGACCATGGAAAGCCATGCAGGGCCGAGACCGAGAGCATGCCTGCGAGCTGCTCGCTGTCGTGCAGGCGCTGCACGAACTCGCGCATCGGCGATTCGGTTGTGCCGAAGATACCTACCATCGGCACGCGCTGCCAATGCGCCCTAACGGCCAGTTTGCCGTGCACCATACGGCTCAGTAGATTGTGCAGTTCCACGCCGCGCGGCGCGTAGTCGATGTGCGGGTATTCTTTGCAGGCCACCAGCAACGCGCCCGAGTCCACCATCGCCGGGCTCAAGTTGGAGTGCAGATCCAGAAGCGCGCCCACCGGCACCTGTTTGCCGACAAGCCTGCGCACGCGCTGCAGCAGGTCGCCCTCGCAGTCCGGATAGCCCTCGGCCACCATTGCGCCGTGCAGGGCCAGCAGCACTGCGTCGACCGGCAACGCGGCCTGCAGATCGGCCAGCAGCTCGTCGCGCAAGCGCTCGTAGTCGGCGCGCGGCAGGGGCCCTGCGGGCTCGGCCTGGGCGAACAGACCGGGCACGAGCACGTCGCCCTGCTGCGCCGCGGCCTGCAGCGCACCGCCGAACACCGGCTGCTCGGTCAGGCGCGCCAGCGCCCCCGGCTCTGCGCCGCGTATCAGTACACCCTCCCGAAAAGACTGCAGGCTGGTAGGCAGGGGCGAGAAGCTGTTGGTCTCGTGGACCAGGCCGCCGAGGAAGAGCCGCATCACGTCAATACCACTGGTTGAAGCTGATCAAGTGGTGGGCCACGCCCATCACGATCAGGATTGCAAAGGCCAGCAGCCACAGCACGGCGAGTAAGCGCGCCCACCGGTTGGCGTTCGAGCCGACCTTGAACACCGTGCGCAACTGCCACACCGAGGCCAACAGACCGCCGCCGAAGGCCAGCAAGGTGCTGAGCTGGGACAGCGGCAGCAGTACGCTGGTGTCGTCCAGATTCTCGAGGCCCATCACCGTGGCGGCCCACAGGCCCAGCGCGACCAGCACGCCCACGCAGGCGCTGCGCACGGCGGTGACACTAGCTGCTGGCGCTGGCTGCTTGTAGTTGCGGCGCAGCGTGGCGACCAGGGGCCACAACAGCGCGCTCAGCACCGTCACCGCTACCGCGACACCCAGCAGGACCATGGCGGCCGTGCCCGCCAGCGCCGGCACCGGCTCGAAGACGAAGGCGAAGGCATAGGGCTCCATGCCCCAGCGCGTGACCTTGCCGTTCTCGACCAGTGCCTGGATGCGGCGCTTGCCGTGCTCCTCTTCCCACAGCAAGGGCCGCACCTCGCGGAAAACGCTGCGCGCGCCTGCCAGATCGACGGCGATGCGGCCGTCCTTCAGCGCCTCGACCTTCACCGGGCTCAGGAGCTGCAGCAGCGACAGAAAGGTCGAATCCTCGCGCCGCGTCGTGCGGTAGGCGCCAGCCATCAACTGCGCATGGGCCTTTGCGGTGGCCTCGTCCACCTGCGCCTTGGCCGCTGGCTGCGCCTCGGGCAGGTAGCGGTCGGCAAAGCCCTCGAACACGCGGTCGCGCAGCCACTTGCCCATGCCGTTCTCGCCCACGCCGTTGAAAGACACGTAGACGCCGATGTTGTCGTCGAGGAACAAGGCCAGATCGGAATGGAAGAGCACGGTGTCGCCGCCGTGGCCGAAGGCGCGGTGACCATTGATGTCCTGCTGGTAAAAGCCCAGGCCGATGCCGTTGATGTCAGGCATGGGGCGTGTGGGTTGGCTGAACATTTTCTTGAGCGTCTCCGGCTTGAGCAACTGGGTCTCACCCAGCTTGCCCTGGTTGAGGATGGCCAGCATGAAGCGGCCCATGTCCTCGCCGGTGGCGGACAGGCTGCCGGCCGGCGGCATGCTGATGACTTCAAAGCCCTGGCCGGCCTTGTCCTGACTGAAGTAGCCGACCGACATCTGGCTCTTCAACTGAGCAGGCAGTGGCTGGCGGAAGGTCGAGTTCTTCATGCCCAGCGGCAGCAGCACTTTGTGCTCGATGTAGTCGTCAAAGGGCTGGCCGCTGACGCGCTCAATGATGTAGCCGGCCAGCGCGGTCGCATAGTTGGAATAGCCCGGCGTCGTGCCTGGCTCATAGACATAGGGCGGCACATAGCCTTTGAGTACGGCGCCCAGGTTGGGCGCCTTGTCCGTATAGGTCAGCAGATCGCGCGCGGTCTCTTCAAGGCCCGTCGTGTGCGTCATCGCATGACGCAAGGTCAGCACCTTGCCGCTCTTGTGGGCCGGAATCTTGAAGTCCAGGTATCTGTTCAGGTCGGCATCGAGATCGAGCTTGCCCTGCTCGACCAGTTGCATCAGCGCCGTCCAGGTGAACAATTTGGAGACCGAGCCGGGGCGGAACAGTGTGCTCTGCGCATCTACAGGCAGGTTTTTCTCCCTATCGGCGTAGCCATAGCCCTTTTGCACCAGCACCTGACCGTCCTTGACCACCACCACCACCGCGCCAGGCACGCGGGCCGTGCGCAGCGCCGCGGGCATCAGACCGTCGAGCCAGGCTTCGGCGTCGACCGCGGTGAGCTGGGTCGCCACGGGTACAGCAGGTACAGCGGGAGCGGCCCAGGCCTGCGGCATTGCACCTGCGAGGGCGCCGGCACCGAGGGCCAGCGCCAGGATGCGCAAGGTCTTGAACAAGATCTTCATGCAGATTCCAGTTTTTCTTAGAAGTTGAAGCTCACGGTCGCACCGACGGTGCGCGGTTGCGCCGGGGTGACGTTCAAGGGCAGGCCGAAGGCGGTCAATGCGGTGTCGGCGGCCAGGATGGCGCGCTTGTTGGTGAGGTTGCGCACGAAGGCCGAGATCTGCCAGGCGCCGAGATCCAGACCCCAGCTCGCATCCGCCAGGGTGTAGGCCGGCTGGCTGAAGTTCGGCACCGAAGAGCCCGCCGCATCGAAGCCGGCATTGCGCTGGCCGACATGGCGCACGTTCAGTCCGGCGAAGGACGGGTTGCCCGCCAGGTCGAAGCCATAGCGCACACCCAGGGCGTAGGCCAGCTTGGCACTGTTGGGCATGCGCGAACCGGCAGGGCCCAGGGCGGGTGCGTCCTCGGTCAGCTTGGGGTCGGTCCAGGCCAAGCTGCCGTCCAGGTTCCAGTGTTCGTCCAGTTTGTAGTGCGCAGCCAGTTCCAGGCCACGCACGCGCGCCTTGCCTGCATTGACGATGATGGTGCTGGCACCGATGGCCTTGGGTTGCTGCAGGTCCTTCCATTCGATGTTGAAGAGGGCTGCTTCGAGGTTCAGGCGCTTGTCGAGCAGGTCAGCCTTGTAGCCGAGTTCGTAGCTCCACAGCGTGTCGTGGCTAAAGGTCTGAGGCGTGCCCGGAATGACCTGGCCGTTGGCGTCGATGGCCGGCGAGTTGGGGCCGCCCGGGCGGTAGCCGCTGGCTGCGCGGAAGTAGACATTGCTGGTCTTGTCGATCGCGTAGCGCAAGGTGGACAGATAGGTGGTGGCCGTATCCGCGCTGCTGGCGTCCGAGTTGAGCGTCTCGTTGACGTAGACGCTGTAATCCTGGTTGTTGCGGGCCACGCGCACGCCGCCGATCAGCGACCAGCTTGGGTTGATGTTCCAGGTCAGGTCACCATAGAGCGCGCGCTCGCGATAGCTTGATGGCTGGCCCGTGGTGGTCAGTGTCATCTCTCCGCTGGCACCGGCCGTCTGGGCCCACAGACGCTGGCCGACATGGCCGGTCTCCTTGCCGTTGAAGAAACCCAGCAGCCATTCCACGGTGCCGCGCGGCGATGTCAGGCGCAGTTCCTGGGTCTGCTTGCGCAGGCCGACCGCATTGTTCAGCGACACGAAATCGAAGGCCGGGTTGTTGCCCAGCAAGGCGGTGGCGTCCTGCCCGGTGCCGCTGTCGAAGCGCTGGGTGGACGCGATGGCGTTGAAGCGCGCCCAGCCGAAGTCATATTCGAAGTCGGCCGAGCCGAGGCGGGTCTTGATGGTGTAAGGCTCGCCGATGTCGAGATGGCGCGTCAGGTCGCCATAGACCGGCTGGCCAGTGTTGATGTCGTACTCGACGATGTTCGTGCCGTTGCGGCGAATCTCCTGGCTCAGTGCGGATAAGCGTAGCTTCATCTTCGATGTTGGCTCGAGTAGCACCGACACACGCGCGCCGCGCGTGTTGCCGTCATTGATGTGATCCCCGGCGGCCAGGCCCACGGCCTTGATGTAGCCGCCCTCGTGGTCGTTGAAGGCCGCCACGCGAAACGCGGCCACGTTTTCGCTCAAAGGTACATTGAGCACCGCGTTCTCGGTATGGCCCAAGGCGCCGCCCTGGCTGCTGCGCACGCCCAGCCCCACCTTGCCGGAAAACTGGGTGCTGTCCGGTTCATGGGTCACATACTTCAGCAGGCCGCCCATGGCGCCCGCGCCATAGAGCGTGCCCTGCGGGCCGCGCAACACCTCAATGTGGTGCAGGTCAAGCAGCGAAAGGTCCAGCGCTGTATTGCCGCCCGCCACAAAAGCACTGCTGGAGCCAAAGGCGACGTCGTCCACGTAGACGCCCACGGTGGCGACCTGCTGCTCGCCGACACTGACGCCGCGCATCGTGACCGCGCCGCGGCCGGGGCCGCCATTGGTCTTCACATCGACGCCAGGCAAGGCGCCGATCGTGTCGCTCAGCGAGGCGGCGCCCGTGCGTGCGAGATTCTCGGCGTTCAGGATCTCCACGCGCAGTGGCACCTCCCGCACCGGTTCGCGCCGGCGGGTGGCTGACACGACCACGGTGTCGAGCGTGTTGTGCTTGGCCGTCGCACTGTCCTTGCCTTCGGGGCTGCCGTCCTCCGCTTTTACGGCTGACTGGGCTTGCACCGAGCTCGCGCTCAGCATTGCCAGGCTTGCTGCCAGCAGGACAGCCAGCCGGGTAAGTGAGGGAGGCGCCGTGACTTTGCCGGCTTGACGAATAGATGTGCGCATAAACTCTCCAATCTCTAAGTAGAAGAATGATCGCTCAATTTTTCTATTTTGGAAAGTTTTATCCGAACAGGGGAATCCCTAAGGAAATCGATTAAATTTGCTTTCAATGGGTAGTCATCGGGAGTTGATCCTTGACTTCCGGCACTAAGATCCAAGAAAAATGCGACAGGAGCACCATGGCCAGCCAAAACACCGCACCGGGAGACCACATCCGCAACGCACGCAAGCGCCTGGGATTGACGCTGGCCGACTTGAGCTCGCGCACGGGCCTCGCGGTTTCCACTTTGTCCAAATTGGAAAAAGGCAATGTCTCGCTGTCCTACGACAAGCTGATGCTGCTCAGCAAGGGTCTCGGTGTGGACATGGCCGAACTGCTGACCGATGCGCAGGGTGCCCGTGAGACGACGCCGGGCGGCGGGGGGCGGCGCGTGATTCAGCGCGTTGGCGAAGGCCAGGCCGTGCAGACGCGCAGTTACGCGCAAACCTATCTTGCGGCCGAACTGCTGAACAAGCGCTTTACGCCCATGGTCGTGGAGGTGCACGCGCGCTCCGTTGACGAGTTCAAGGCCGAGTTCGGAGACTTCATCCGCCATCCCGGCGAGGAGTTCGCCTATGTGCTGGAAGGTGAGATTGCCTTCCACTCCGACCTCTACGCGCCGGTGCTGTTGCGCGCCGGTGACTCGATCTATTTCGACAGCGAAATGGGCCATGCCTATCTCAAGGCAGCCGACGGCCCCTGCCGCCTGGTCGCGTCCTGCGCGCAGCGCCAGGGCGTAGGCGAGCAGGCCTTCACGCAAACCTTTCGCGAGGCTTCGCAGCGCCTCACCGAAACGGAACCGGAGCAGGAACCGGCGCCCAAGCTTGTACGCCGCACAGCGGTGGCAGCCAAGACCGTCAAGCCGGTAAGGAAACGCTGATCAGGCCGGCGGCGTCTCTGTGCTCCGCAGCAGCGGCCGCAGCGCCAGCAAGGCTAAAGCCGCCGTGCCGGACAGGCCTGCCAGCAGGCAGAAGAAGCCCGCCGGGCCCAGCGGCTCCCACCAGCGCCCCAGCAAGCCGGACAGCAGGTTGCCGCCAAAGGCCGCGAGGAACCAGGCCGCGATCACCGTCGCCCCCATGCCGCGTGGCGCCATCCGCGCGAACAGACCCAGGCCCACCGGCAGGATGTAGAGCTCGGCCAGCGTGTAGAGCGCGAAGAACAGGAGCAGCCAGGCTATAGGCACCTGCGTGCCGCCGAGAGCCACCAGGGCCAGCAACAAATAGGCCAGCGCGACACCTGCGGCGCCCAGCGCCATCTTGGCCAGCGCAGCCGGCTCGCGGCCGCGCAATGCCGCACGGCGCCAATGGCCGACCAGCAGCGGCGTGAAGAGAAACACGCACAGCGGGTTCAGCGATTGCATCCAGGTGGCCGGCACTTGGAAGCCGAGCAAGCGCAGCTCGACGGCGTGATCGATCCACAGCGCCACCGTATTGCCGCTTTGCGCATAGGCGCTGCGGAACAGCATCACCGCCAGGCCCACCAGTAGCAGGGGCACAAAGGCCGAGCGCTTCAGCGGCTGCGCGGCTTGTGGATCGGCAAGTCTGGCTGCCACGGCCCGCGGCGCGGGCAGATGCCGCTGCCCAAGCACATAGACGGCCAAGCCCACACACATGCCCACGCCGGCCGCGCCGAAACCCCAGTGCCAGCCGTACACCTCGCCCAGAGTGCCGCAGACCAACGGTGCCAGCAGCCCGCCGAGATTCACGCCGACGTAGTAGACGTTGTAGGCGCCGCCACGGCGCGGGTCGTCCTCGCCGTACAGGTCGCCAATCTGGCTCGGTAGATTCGGCAAAAAAAGCCCGTTGCCCAGGCAGATCAATGCCAGTCCCGTGTAGAACTGGGCTTCCCAGGCCAGCGCAAAGTGGCCCAAGGCCATCAGCGTACCGCCGATCAGGATGGCGCGGCGCTTGCCGAGCCAGCGGTCGGCCACGAAGCCACCCACGATGGGGGTGAAGAACACACCGCCCGAGTACAGACCAAAGATCAACGAGGCATCGGCCTGCGTGAACTGCAGCTGTTTGGTCATGTAGTAGATCAGCAGCGCGCTCATTCCGTAGAACGAAAAGCGCTCCCAGGTCTCGGTCAGAAAGAGCACGGTCAATCCAGGCGGCTGACCGAACCAGGTGCTCGCCTTTGTTGCTGGGGATGAGGGATTCAAGTGGGCTCCTGAATTTATGCAATCACTATTGTCTAAAAATTTTCCCAATGGTACATTGTTTTCCGAAATGGAAAATATTAGCAAAAACACTGGATCAATCCGACATTCGGACTGCATCGTCATTGGCGCAGGCATTGCCGGCGCCTCGCTCGCAGCCTCTCTGGCGGCTCAGCTCAAGGTCACGCTGCTGGAGGGCGAGCCGCATGCCGGCTACCATTCGACAGGACGCTCGGCTGCCCTGTATGCGCCGACCTATGGCAACGCGCTGATCCGCGCGTTGACCCGCGCCAGCCGGCCCTTCTTCGACGCGCCGCCACCCGGCTTTGCCAGCGCGCCCTTGCTGCGCCCGCGCGAGACCCTCTTTCTCGTCGGGGCCGGGCAAGAACGCTTGGCCGAGGCCTTCTGCAGCGATGGCGACATCCGCAGTGGCATGCTCACGCTGAGCGCCGACGAGACCCTGGCCCGCGTGCCGGTGCTGGCCCGCGAGCGCATCGCCGGCGGCCTGCTCGACGCGAGTTCGGCCGACATCGATGTGGATCTGCTGCACCAGGGATTCCTGCGCCAAGCGCGTGCGCAAGGAACGCAGCTCTGCCTGGGCGAGCGACTGCTGGGCCTGGAGCGCCAGGGCGATGGCTGGCTCGCCCACACCACGGCGGGCAGCCACAGCGCGCCGCTGATCATCAACGCCGCCGGCGCCTGGGCCGACAGCGTGGCGCAACTGGCCGGGCTCGCCCCTTTGCAACTGCAACCGCTGCGTCGAACCGCGGCGCTGATCGACGTGCCCGGCGGACTCGATTGCAGCGCCTGGCCGGCGGTGATCACCATCGACGAGAGCCACTACTTCAAACCTGAGGCGGGTCTCTTGCTGATTTCGCCGGCCGACGAAACACCCAGCCCTCCGTGCGATGCCCAGCCCGAGGAATGGGATGTGGCCGTGGCCGTGGACCGGTTCGAGAGTCTGACCGGTCATTGCGTCCGCAAGGTCCACCGTCGCTGGGCCGGCCTGCGCGTGTTCAGCCCGGATCGCTCGCCAGTGGTTGGCTACGACCCGACCGCAGCGGGCTTCTTCTGGTGCGCGGGCCAAGGCGGCTACGGCATCCAGTCCGCGCCTGCGCTAGCTAGGCTTGCCGCCACCCAGTTGCTCGGCCGGGCATTGCCCGCGGATCTCGATGCGATGGGCGTGCGTGTCGCCGAACTTTCTCCGAACCGCTTTCGCCAGGCCAGCTTGCCAAGCCATGAAACATCCGCCTACTGAACTGAGTTGCCAGGTCGTGTCGCATGCATTGCGCGAGCCGTTCCACATCGCCGGCTATACCTTCACGCAGATGCAGAGCCTGCTGCTGCAGTTGCGCAGCGGCCCGCACCGTGGGCGCGGCGAGGCGGCCGGGGTCTACTACCTGCAGGACCGCCCGGCGGACATGCCGGCTCAGTTGGCCGCACTTCGGGAATCCTTGCGTGATGGATTGG
>CAUPEV010000009.1:0-48604 GCA_963510335.1 uncultured Roseateles sp. | reverse complement strand
GACGCATTGCCTGCCGAGCAATGATGAAGACCTGAAATGGATCGCCCGCAGCATGGGGCTGACTTGTCGGCATGCCCCTGACTCTGGGGCAAGAATTTCCTGTGAGCTGCTGGACCGCTTGGGCGAGGTGCGCGAGATCGTTGCCACCGAATTCGATGCGCTCTTGCACGATGGCCAAGCCCCCTCCAACAAGGCCAATGGCTGCCGCGCTTGCAACGGCCCGGCGCTGCCGGTGGACTCGGAGGAATTCCTGGCCAAGCTGCCGGCCGAGTTGGCGGGCGCCGTGCGGCGCTGGGCCGAGCAGGCCCGCGTGCAGAACTTGCGCGAAGAGTCGCGCCTGCGTTTGGCCAAATTGGTCGGGCGGGCGGCCGTCGCCGTACGTGACGAGGGCTGCAGCATGGCGGCGGCGCTGCGTTTCATCGACTGGATAGAACCGCTGCTGCGACGCGAGAGCTATCTGGCCCTGCTGGTTGAGCGGCCGGCGGTGCAAAGCCGTCTGCTGCGTCTGCTCGGTCTGGCGCGCTGGCCGATGCGCTATTTGATGCTGCATCCCGGCGTCATCGATGAGCTGGCCGACAGCCGTTTGCAGAATGACCGCTTTGACGGCGCCGTCTTTTTGCAAGACCTGCAAGAGCGCCACGCAGCCTGGGAGCGCGGCGGCGAAGCGCATGAAGAGGCCTTGCTCGACACGCTCAGGCGTGCCCACCAGGCAGAGGTGTTTCGCACCTTGGTGCGAGACATCGAAGGTCAGATCAGCGTCGAAGAAGCCGGCGATGAGTTGTCGGCGCTGGCCGATGCGATTTTGCAATGCACGATTGAATGGACCTGGGCGCGCCTCAAGCAAGCCCATCGCCCCGCACCGCGCTTTGCCGTGATTGCCTACGGCAAGCTCGGCGGCAAAGAGTTGGGTTATGGCGGCGACTTGGATGTGGTGTTCTTGTTCGACGATGCCGATGAGCCCGACGCCGATCTGGTGCCCGAAATCTATGGCGCTTTTGTGCGCAAGCTGATCACCTGGCTGACCGTGCGCACCTCGGCCGGCGAGCTGTTCGACATCGATACCGCGCTGCGTCCGAACGGCAACTCCGGCATGCTGGTGACTTCGCTCGCTTCGTTCGAGAAGTATCAGACCGGGCGCGGCAGCAATACCGCCTGGACCTGGGAACATCAGGCGATCACGCGGGCGCGTTTTTGCGCCGGTGACCCGGCCCTGGCCGAGCGCTTCGAGGCGGTGCGCCGCCATGTGCTGACCGCGCCGCGCGACCATGCTGCGCTGCGCTTGGAGATTCAGGCCATGCGCGACAAGGTACGCGCCGCCCATCCCATCGGGGCCGGCAAGTTCGACGTCAAGCACAGCCCCGGCGGCATGATGGACGCGGAGTTCGCCCTGCAATACCTGATCTTGGCCCATGCCGGCGCGCACCCCGAGCTGATCGCCAACGCCGGCGCGATCGCGCTGCTGCAGCGCGCTGAAGCAGCGGCCTTATTGGCGCCGGGTGTCGGCGCCAAGGCTGCCAATGCCTATCGCGAACTGCGTCGGGCACAGCACCGCGCCCGGCTGGACGAACAGCCCACCGCCGTCGATACAGCGGACTTGCCGGCGCTCGGGCTGGATTTGCACCGCGATGCCGTGCTGGCGCTGTGGCAAGCGGTCTTCGGCTGAGCGTGCTGCGCCATGCTTGGATAGCTTTCGGTTCGTGCTTGGGCCTGGCCGCGCTGCTGCTGTGGCACTGGCCAAGCACCAGCTTGGACTGGCAGCCCCAGCTCGCCTTCGAGCAACCGTGGCGCGCTTGGAGCGCGGCGTTTGTGCATTGGAGCCGGCAGCATTTGTGGGCCAATCTCCTGGCCTGCGCCGTCGTCACTTGTTTCGGCTGGGGTGCGCGCGTACCGGCGCGCTGTGCCTTGGCCTGGTTCCTCGCCTGGCCCCTGACGCAAATGGCGCTGCTGCTGCAGCCGACGCTGCTGCACTTCGGCGGCCTGTCGGGCATCTTGCATGCGGGCGTGGCGGTGGTGCTTGTCGAACTGCTGGCGCGGCAGGGGCGTGAGCGCCTGATCGGTGCCGGCGTCACGCTGGGCTTGCTCATCAAGCTCTGGCAAGAGCAGCCGCTGGGTGCGCCGCTGCGCCATTTGGCCGAATGGGATATTGCCGTGGTGCCGTTCTCGCATTTGACTGGCGCACTGGCCGGTGCGCTCAGCGCCCTGCTCTTGCTTGGGCTGGCCAGGCGGCGCTCATAGTCAGGGCATCATGCCGGCATGCCTGACTTTCGCAAGACCCATCTCGACCGTGTCGCCATCCTCAGCCTCTTGCTTTGCTGCGTCTTGTGGGGCCTGAATCAGGTCGCCGCCAAAGCCGGCCTGAGCGAGATCGGCCCGCTCTGGCAAGCCGGGTTGCGCTCCAGCGGCGCGGCACTCTTGGTTTGGGCCTGGGCCTGGGCGCGCGGCATCAAGCTGTTTGAGCGCGACGGCAGTCTGCGCGGCGGCTTGTTGGCAGGCCTGCTCTTTGGCCTTGAATTCGCCTGCGTCTTTATCGGCCTGCAATACACCAGCGCCTCGCGCATGGTGGTGTTCATCTATCTCAGCCCTTTTGTGGTGGCCTTGGGCATGCCCTTTATTGCGGCGTCCGAGCGGCTCAATCTGCGCCAGATCAGCGGCCTGCTCTTAGCCTTTGCGGCAGTCGCCTGGGCCTTCTCCGAAGGTTTCGCACAGGACGCCAGCAAACCGCAGCAATGGCTGGGTGACGCCTTGGGTGTGTTGGCAGCGCTGTTCTGGGGCGGCACCACCTTGACGATTCGCGCCTCGGCCTTGAGCCGGATCAGCGCCGAGAAGACGCTGCTTTACCAGCTGGCCGTTTCCGGCCTGGGCCTGTGCTTGGCGGCCGCGCTGAGCGGCGAAGCTTGGCCGGCGGTCTGGTCGCTGCGGCTGAGCGGCTTGCTGCTCTTTCAAACCGTCGTCGTCAGCTTTGCCAGCTATTTGCTCTGGTTCTGGATGGTGCGGCATTACCCTGCGACACGGCTGGCCACCTTCACGCTGGCGACACCGCTGTTTGGCCTGCTGGCCGGCGCGCTGCTTCTCGATGAGGACATCACGCTGCGCCTGATACTGGCGCTAGTGGCCCTGGCAATAGGGGTTGTTCTGGTCAATCAAGGGCCACAGCGGCAGGCAAAATAGAGCGGTGCAAACGACTGCTTTTGACCCCATCAAGTTCCCGCTGACGCGCCGAGACTGCCTGCGCCTCGGCTTGGCTGCCGCCGCAGCCATGGGCGGCTCAGCCGGCTCAAATGTCGTGGCGGCCGAGGGTGGGCCTGGGCCTGTCTTGGCCGCCGGGCCGGCCGACGTCATGGCGGACTACCACCGGTTTCTGAACAAGCGCGATGTACTGCAGTTGAGCGACTTCAGTGGTCCCTATTCGCGCCGCGACGTCGTCGAAGTGGCGCTCTTCCATCAGGCGCTACATCAAGGCGGCTGGCGCACGCCCTTGAAGTTTCAAGACATGCCCTCGGTCGAGCGATTGCGGCGCGAACTCGGTACCGGCCATGTCATCTCCAGCAGCACCAGCTACTGGAGCGAAGACATCAGCGGCGCCGAAGCCCATATTCACCTCAGCCAGGCCGTGATTGGCAATGGCGAGTTCGAGGCCGGCTTCTACACCGTTGAGACCAATACGCGGGCCATGCGCGCCAAAAGTTTGGCCGACTTGCAAGCCTTGTCCGGGCTTTCAAATCAGACGTGGCTGGTGGACTGGCGCAACCTGAAACGCCTGGGGCTGCAAGCCCAACATGTCACCAACTGGGAGCTGATGCCCAAGATGGTGGCGGCAGGCCGGGCCGACTTTCTATTGGCGCCATTCCAGGCCACCCCCGACCTCAGCCTGCAAGTCGGCAGCGTGCGCTTGACGCCAATACCTGGCCTCAAGGTGGGCATGCAAGGCACACGGCACTATCTGATTTCAAAGGTGCACCCAGACGGTCAGGGTCTACAAGCGGCCCTCAACAACGGCCTGCAGCAATTGCGCCAACAGGGCGTGATCCGCAAAGCCTATACGCAGTCGGGTTTCTTCAATCCGCGCGTCAGCGATTGGCTGAGGCTCTGATCAGCACAGACAAAACTTGGCGCCATGGCGACAAAGCCGAGAGCGCCGGCACCGTAGACTGCTGCCTCCTCATCAATCTATGCCCAGGAGGCCAATCCATGATTCAACTCTGCGGTTTTTCACTTTCCAACTACTACAACAAGGTCAAATTCTTCATGCTGGAGAAGGGCATCGCCTTCGAAGAGCAGCAGGTGATGACCCACTCGCATGAAGAGTCGGTGTTGAACTGCAGCCCGCTCGGCAAGGTGCCCTTCATTCGCACGCCACAAGGCTCTTTGTGCGAGAGCCAAGTCATCCTCGACTATTTGGAGGCAGCCCACCCGAGTCCCGCACTGCTGCCCACCGACGCTTTCGAGGCGGCCAAACAACGCGAGTTGATTGTCTTCATCGAACTGCATCTCGAACTTGTCGCGCGCGAGCTGTACCCGCAGGCCTTCTTCGGCGGCACGGTCAGCGATGGCACCAAGGCGCGCGTGCACAAAGCTTTGGTCAAGCATATTGCCGGCTTCAAGCGCCTGGCCCGCTTCGGCCCTTATGTGGCCGGCGAGCAGTTCTCGATGGCCGACTGCGCCGCCTGGGTCAGCCTACCTCTGGTGGCGATGGCCAGCAAGGCCGTCTTGGGCGAAGACCTGCTGGCCGCGGGTGGCATTGATTGGAAGCCCTATGCCAAGCTGGTCGGCGAGCGCCCGGCGGCACTGAAGGTAGCGGCTGACCGCAAGGCCGATCAGGAGCGTATTGCCCTGCTCAAAGCGCAGGGCAGCTAAGCCGTTCACAGGCGCGCAACAGACGCAAGCGACTTTGCGCGCCTGACGACAAGATTTGCCTGCTGCCGCCTGCGTCGATCAGATCCAATACAGTCGCTGCACAACAGCACGCAAGCGTGGAGGCTCGGATGGACGGAGGCAACTGGAAAGAGATGTTCAACGCCGCCTGTGAAGGCGAGCTTGAGCTGGTCAAGTACCACGTCAAGAACGGCGTAGATGTCAACTACGCACATCCCGAGTTTCTGTCCACCCCGCTGGTCGCTTGCGCCTTGGCAGGGCAAGAGCAAGTCGCGCTCTATCTTTTGGAGTCAGGCGCCAATCCGCACCTGCCTTCCGAATTCGACGCAATGACACCTGTGCAGGCAGCGAGAAAGGCACAACTGCCCATGCTTGAGGCCAGGCTTGTGCAGCTCGGCGCGATTGCTCCGGATTTGGCCGAGGGCATGGCGCGCCCTAACTGGCTCAGCCGTCTCTTTGCGCGCATTGCAGCCTAAACCTGCTTTCGTTTGGTCGCACCAACTGCCGAAGCTCAAAGCATTGGCGCCGCGGCAAACGGCAATGCTAGGCTTTCAGTTTGCAGCAAAGGCGGCATTCTGAGGCGTTCTTGTGCGCCACAAAGTAGGCGCGCCGGCGTTCCTGACCACACCTCTAAAGCTCGCTCGTGTCGGTTCGCATTGAACATGTAATTGGCCGACATTGTGGACTTCATCCGTTTCAGTAGACGCCTGATAGGGGCGAGCTTGAAACGGAGAAAAGGAAATGAGTCGAGCAAGATATGCCCCGGAGTTCAAAGCCGATGAAGTGTTGCTCACCAGCATTCGCCAGTCGTACGAAGACAGCGGCGGCATGTATGGCAGTCCACGCGTGCTCCATGACCTCAAGGAGGCCGGCGTTCGTTGCAGCGTCAGCGGGTAGCGCGCTCTATGCGCCAGGCCAAGCTGCGCTCCTGGCGAGGCTGCAAGCGCCCTCGCTGGCGACGCGGGGAAGCGGGCCGAGGTCGCGCCCAATCGCTTGGAGCGGGAGTTCACGCAGGGCAAGCCAGATCAAGCCTGGGTCACTGACGTTACCTATATCCGGATCCATGAGGGCTGGCTCTACTTGGCGGTGGTGATAGATCTGTACTCGCGTGCCGTAGTGGCTTGGTCGATGAAGGCATCCATGGCGATCGAGCTGGCTTTGGATGCGCTGATGATGGCCGTTTGGCAGACTCCGCCCGAGCCACTTGACATAGGAGCGTCAATGCCGTCTCAGAGTCGTTCTTCAGCAGCCTCAAGAAGGAGCGAATCAAGCGCCATATCTATGCAAGACGCAGTGAAGCCAAGTCAGATGTGTTTGATTGCATCGAGGGCTTTGACAACTCAAAACACCGGCACAGCCACATCGGCCAGCTGAGCCCTCAGGCGTTTGAACAGCTTCAAACTGGAAGCTGAGATTTGTCTACAAAAGCGGATGAAGTCCAGTGCAACTTTAGATAGGCGCCAGACTGCATTGGCGGCTTGAAGCCAGAGCCCCGCCAGCATTTGTTGGCGAGTCTGTGTAATTTGGGCGTCATCACGGTGTTGGCACCGCACAATAGGTGCAGCCTGCGGCGCCTTGCCGGCAGGCCAACAAGCCATGGGAGTATTGGATGAATGAAGTGCCGGACGGACCGCAGTTGCCCCAGCACGTGGCGGTGAGCTATTTGGAGAGCAAGTTCTTGTTGCTGCTCTTGCTGACAGTGTCGCTTGCGCTGGGCTGGATCTTGCTGCCCTTGTTCGGCACGATGTTGTGGGCCTTGATCCTCGCGCTGCTGTTCGTGCCGCTGCACCGTCGCTTGCTGCTGCGTGTGCGTGGGCGGCGCAACCTTGCCGCCCTGCTAACCTTGTTGTTTGTGCTGGTGATGGTGATCCTGCCCCTGGCGTTGATCGCTGCGGCGCTGGCGCGCGAGGCGACGCAGCTGTATCAACGGGTGCAGTCCGGCGCGCTCAATCCGGTCGGCTATCTGCACAGCGCCTTTGATGCTCTGCCGGGCTGGGTCGCCAAGTTGCTGGACCAACTGGGCCTGGGCGAGTTTGCTAACCTGCAGCAGCGTCTGAGCACGGCGCTGCAGCAGGGCAGCGAATTCATCGCCACCCAGGTCTTCAGCGCGGGCCAGATCACCTTCGAGTTTTTTGCCAGCCTGGCCATCACCCTGTACTTGGCCTTCTTTCTGATCCGCGATGGCGCGCAGCTCATGCGCGCCATCGGCCAAGCGATCCCCTTGGCGCCGGCCCACAAGCAGGAGCTGTTCGGCAAGTTCGCCACCGTCGTGCGCGCCACAGTCAAAGGCAACTTCCTGGTGGCAGCCATCCAGGGGGCTTTGGGCGGCCTGGCGTTCTGGTTTCTGGGCGTCGGCGCACCGCTTTTGTGGGCCGTGTTGATGGCCTTTTTGTCGCTGCTGCCGGCGATTGGCGCGGGTCTCATCTGGTTGCCGGTAGCTTTGTATCTGCTGATGACCGGCGCGCTCTGGCAAGGCCTGGCCCTGAGCGCATACGGCGTGCTGGTGATCGGGCTGGTGGACAACTTGCTGCGGCCCGTGTTGGTCGGCAAAGACACCCGCATGCCCGACTATGTGGTGATGATCACCACCCTGGGAGGCATGGCGGTGTTCGGCATCAACGGCTTTGTGCTCGGGCCGGTGATAGCCGCCATGTTCATCGCGGTTTGGCACCTGCACATCAAAGCTCGCGAATAAGGAGCGAGTAGCCCCTTCATGCTCTGCAACGATTGGCCAGGAACTGCCACAACATGCCCGAGGCGCCCAGCCCCTGCGGGTCACTGAAGGCTCGCTCGGCGTGCCACCAGTCCAGGCATGTCCCTGCCGTGCCACCTCCACTCAGGCAAGCAGCAACTGGCAGCCACATTTGTCTTCGGTCAGGCTTAAGGGATAGCCCAGCAGCGAGCATGCAGCTGACGCGTTCAGGGCCGTTCGAGAACGCATATCTCAGCGACTAGGGAAGTTGATTGACGGGCTATGCACCGAGCGCGAGCGGCCGTTTCTTTGGCTAAGTGAGCTGTTCTACTCACCCGCCGGTGAAATGGGATTCGTCTGGAAGGACTTGATGGCTGCACCGTGCCCCCATTGCGCATCTGAATGACAAGAACAGACTGGGAGCGTGAGGCCACATCATCGCCAGCAAGCCGCCATTGACCAAAACGGCGGCGAACCGAACATCAACTATTCGGCGCTTGTTCGAACGGTCGACCAAGTACAAGCCTGGACGTTTAGAGGACCGCGTTCGTGCGCCCAACTTGGCCATGTCGAGCGAGGAGGCCTTGGCTACTGGAAGCATCTCGTCTGCTCTTCTTTGACGTGATGCTTCACGTACTCAGACAAGACCTTGACCTTGGTGTCGCACATCTCACCATCGGGCTCGGCAGCTTGGAGTTCCGCAACTAGGCCTTTCACACCGGCGCGTTCAACCGTTGCCTCGGGCACCAGCAATTTGTCCTTTAGCGCCGCCTTGAACTCGGGATAGAAGATCTCTTCCTCAATCTGCGCGTGCACGCTGAGTGCGGTGCAAATTTCGGCCACAAATGCCTTCTTCCCTTGGACTGCACGGGTATTTTTCATACTCGGCAAAGAGTTGACTGACGGCTTCGTGGTCGGCCTTCAGCAGGGCAATGGCGTCGGGCTTGGCGGCTGAGGTCTTGCTGCCGGGTTTCGCGGCGAATTTGGTGTCGGCCTTGATGTCAGGTTTGATGTTGGTCGACGGAGTTCCTTGAACAGTGGGTGGGGAGAAATCAGCGGCACTCAGTGCACGAACAAGGCGATCAAAATAATGATCGGAATGGGAATGCCTAGAAACAGCAGCAGAATTGAACGCATGGTGGGCTCCTTGAAAGTGAATTGGAGGGGGTGAGTCAAGCGTCGCGCAGACGGCCACCATAAGTGGCGGCCAAGCTGGCAACAAAGGCGCCAATCAGCAAGGAAATGAACAGCCACAGCGCGCTATAGGCGGACGCTTTGCGCGCCTTGTCTGCCGATTCACGTGCAGCAAGTTCGGCCTCGCGTGCCTTGGCCTGCGCTTTTGCGTAGACCGCAGCAACCCGCTTTTCCGCTTCTGGCTGAGACAAGCCCGTGCGCAGGGCCACGACTTGGCCAACGTAGCGCAGATCTTCGGGCGGCAGCGCCTCGGATCGACCGGCAGTGGCAAAGATCCGGCCGACTTCCATCGTCACCGCACCGGAGGGACTGATGCTGGCATCCAGGGCCGCATCGCGGCGGAACAGTGAGTCGATGAAGTAGCCTGTAGTGCCGCCCTCGGTGCTGCCCTCAACGTTGGCGGCCACCATTTTTGTGGCTCCTGCCGCACCGCCGACCATGGCGGCACCCGCTTGCACGCCGCCGCCGACGATGGAGCCAATGACCGACGTCAAGAGCGCCGCCGTCGCCAGCGAGGCCACGGCCCAGGACAAAAAACCATGCGCGGTGTCGCGGAAGTACACCTCATTGGTATGCACCTCGGTCCACTTGGTGCGCAGGCGGCCGGCCAGATAGCCGCCCATGGCAGAAGCCAGCAACTGCGTCAAGGTCAGCCACGCAATGGTGGACACGCCGAAGGTCGTCGCGCTGACACCGCTGCGGGCCCAGGGCGACACTGACGAGAGCCCCAGCCCGACGCCCAAAATCAGCAGAATCAAGGACAGCGATGCCGCTGCAGCCGCCCCTGCGACGATGGCCGCCCAGGAGACGGCGCTGCTGGCGGCCACTTTTGGGGTATTCACCTGCTCGGCGAAAGCGGGATTGAGACTGCCGCGCGAGCGGGCCATGTCATCAACTGTGGACGCGGAATAGGCCATGAGAACTCCTCTGAAATGTTGTTGCGTGGCTAAGAAAACTTGGGGCCTGGCGAGTTAAAGAAGGGAGCCAATTTATGCGGCTGATGCACGGTGGTCTGTGCGTTAGCGTACGTTGAATGCGCTGATCAAAGCGCGTTCTGCTTTGTCTAGGAATCTTGGTTTCGCGCGGTACATAACTGCCAAATTAAATGCCACAAAGTCCCCCTCTGCATCTGCTGCCGAACGCAAGGTTGGGGCTGATGCCGGGGGGCTTTTGATGTTTAAGGCCGGGTCGGGCCGGTCTCGCGCTCGGGATGGCGATGCCGAGCGATGGCAGCGATGAAGGCGGTACTGGCGTCCTCGCTCAATTCCTTCACCAACAGCAGTCCGGGATCGCCATCTCCATTCGCAAGGGCAAGTGGCACGCCCGCCAGGTCCAGCAGCTTGCGGCCCAGGCCCAGCGCCAAGATGGTCTTGCCGTGGCGGTACTGATCCTTGATGAACTCGAAGGTATGGGCGTCGGCGGCCAGGCCGGCGACAGCGCTAGCGCCATCCGGCAAGACCAGCGCGTCGAACAAGAAGCCAGGTTCGCTCTCCAGCGACGCTTGCGCCTCCAGGTCCAGGCAGTCTTCCGTGCTCACCGGCCCGATGCGCGGGGCCAGGAACTTTGGCGTCGCGCCGGCTGCCAGCAAGGCGGCGTGCACCGCTGCGGCGCTTTGCCCGACGACGCCGTCGGCCAGCAGGATGGCGATCTTGCGGCCCTTGATCGAGCCGTCTCCGGGCCTGGCCATCAAGGACAGCGCCGGCGAATGGCTGATTTCGGGCTGTATGGCTTTGTCTATAGCCAGCGGCATCGCCTCGGGCAGCGGCCTCATATTGAGCCCCTCGGCAACTTCGGCGGCCAAGGTCTCGGACGCATTCCTGAGCATGGACACCACCCGCTGCCGGATCGCCGGCACCGTCACCTTGCTGAGTTCGAAGCGAAAGGCCGCCGCAATATGCGCTTGCTCGACCGGCGTCTGGCTGTCGAAGAACAAGCGGGCCTGGTTGTAATGCTCGGCAAACAGCTGCGGCTTGGCGCGCACCTTGCCCTGCTCATCGCGGGCCTGCAGCTTGACCGCGACCGAGTTGAAGCCCTGCACGGCGCCGGCCTGGAAAGGGCAGCCGCCGCCCAGCGAATTGGGCTCGTAAGACACCCGCCCGCGCGGTATAGCCTGGCGATGCATGCCGTCGCGCTGGTTGTTGTGCACCGGCACCAGCGGCGCGTTGATCGGCAGTTCATGGAAGTTGGGCCCACCGAGCCGACTGATCTGCGTGTCCACATAGGAATGGATGCGCCCGGCCAGCAATGGGTCGTTGGAGAAGTCCAGGCCGGGGATGATGTTGGCGGTGCAAAAAGCGACCTGCTCGGTCTCGGCAAAGAAGTTGTCCGGGTTGCGGTTCAGCACCATGCGGCCGATAGCGCGCACCGGCACCAGTTCCTCCGGCACCAGCTTGGTCGCGTCGAGGATGTCGAAGCTGAACTGCTCGGCCTGCGCCTCGGTGAAGGTCTGCACGCCCAACTCCCACTCGGGGTAGGCGCCGCTTTCGATGCGCCCCCACAAATCGCGACGGTGGTAGTCGGGGTCGGCGCCGGAGATCTTGACCGCTTCGTCCCAGACCAGCGAATGCGTGCCGTATTTAGGCGTCCAGTGGAACTTCACGAACACCGATTCGCCGGCGGCGTTGACCAGCCGGTAGCTGTGCACCCCGAAGCCCTGCATGGTGGCGTAGCTGCGCGGCAGCGCCCGGTCGCTCATCACCCACATCAACATATGGGTGGACTCGGGCATCAGCGAAACGAAATCCCAAAAGGTGTCGTGGGCGCTGGCCGCTTGCGGCATCTGGTTGTGCGGTTCGGGCTTGAGCGCATGGACCAGGTCGGGGAACTTCATCGCGTCTTGGATGAAGAACACCGGCATATTGTTGCCGACCAGATCCCAGTTGCCCTCGTCGGTGTAGAACTTGACGGCGAAGCCGCGCACGTCGCGCGCAGTGTCTTTGGAACCGCGCTCGCCGGCCACGGTCGAGAAGCGAGTGAACACCGGCGTGATCTTGCCCGCCTCCTTGAACGGCGCCGCCTCGGTCAGCGCGGTCAGCGGCTCGTAGCATTCAAAAAAACCGTGCGCGGCCGAACCACGGGCGTGGACGATGCGCTCGGGAATGCGCTCATGGTCGAAGTGGGTGATCTTCTCGCGCAGGATGAAGTCCTCCAGCAGCACCGAACCGCGCGTGCCGGATTTGAGCGAGTTCTGGTTGTCGGCCACGGCCACGCCCTGGTTGGTCGTCAAGACCTGGCCTGAAGAATCGATGCGCGCAGGATCAAGCGAGCCGGTCGCCGCGTTGCCACTCTCGGGCCTTAGAACGGCCGAGGTGCCCACCTTGGTGTTGCTATTGGCTTCACTCAGCGTGCTGGCCGCCGGCAAGCGAGAAGCCGGCTTGGCCGTCGCACCGGCTGGCGGCATCAAGCCTTTGTCAAAGCCGTGTTCTGCGGCCTTGTTCGGATTGAAGGGCATCTCGGCCACCAAGGCTTGAGTTTGTGCCAGTTGCTGGGCCATCGGGTCAGGCGGCAGCGCAGCTGGCGGGCGCTTTTTGCGCACCGGGAAGGTGGCGGGCGCTGCCGATGAGGCCAAGGAGGGGGTTGCAGCAGCAGGTTTGGGCGTCTTGGGCATGGTGGGTAGCCAATCAGTGGTTCGGAAACGAAGAGGCTGCGCGTGCCGAGCCGCAGCAGGAAGCAAATAGGTGCTCCATGCGCTCTAGGGCAAGGCCGGGAGGGGGCCAGACACAGCGCCAGCCTTGCTGGGCGGGGCTTGCAATATGTCCTGCCGGGCCGCAGCGTGGCGAAAGGAGCCAAAGCTGTGCGCATAGGCCCAGGTGAATTCGGCGCCGAACAGAAAGATCTGCGCCGAGTAGTAAACCCAAATCAAGAGCACGGCCAAGGAGCCGGCGGCGCCGAAGGCCGAGGCCACACCGCTTTTGCCGATGTAGAGGCCAATCAAGAGCTTGCCGATATTGAACAGCAGCGCCGTTACCCAAGCGCCTATCCACACATCGCGCCAAGCAATGCGTACGCGCGGCATGATTTTGTAGATCAACGCAAACATCGCCGCCACCAAGACATAGCTGATGACGAAGTTGACGAAACCGGCCAATATTGCCCAGCCGGCCAGCCGCGCCCCGCTCCAGGCACTGAAGGCCGCGATCGCCGCGCTCAGCAGCAGCGAGGTCGTCAGCAAAAATCCTATGCCCAGAATCATCCCGAAAGACAGCAGGCGCGAGCGCAGCAAACCCCAGAGACCTTGCGGCTTGTTGCGCTGCGGCGCGCGCCAGATGCGATCCAGCGCGTCCTGTAGCTCACCGAACACCGTGGTCGCGCCCAGCAGCAGCAAGGCCCCACCGATCAGCGCAGCGGTCCAGCTTTCAGCCGGTCGCGCGGCACTCTCCAGCATCGCCTGCACAGCCAGCGCGCCGCTCTCGCCCATCAAGCCGCGCAGCTGCATCAGCACTTCGCCGCTGGCTGCCTCGCGCCCGAACACCAGGCCCGCCACCGAGATAGCGATCAGCAAGAGAGGTGCAATCGAGAACATCGTGTAGTAGGCCAAGGCGGCACCCATGCTCGGCGCGTAATCATCAATCCAAGCGCTACCAGCCTGCTTGCAAAGCCGCCAGAGTTGCGCCGGCCTCATCGCGAGGTGCCGCTGACCAGGGTGCCATACAAGGCTTGCCCGGCGCCGCTGCTGGGCCGCATCGAAGACCGGTACGCTGAGCGCAGCGCGGCCCGCAGATCGGCCCAGAGCCGAGCCGACAACTCAGTCCATAGCGACCAGCGCGTTGCGCCTGCGCGCTGCCTTGCTTCTTGGTTTTTCTCGCCCATCTTGACCTCTGCTTACTTGAACGGCGAAGGCTACCCGCGCAAGAGCTTCTGCTGCAGCAGCCAAGAAGCCGTTGCTTTGTCGGACAAGTCCTTCACAAGGCAGCGCCATCGGCCGGCTGCGGTCTTGGCTCTTGTCGGCGACGATCGGGGATCTAGCTTGTCCGGCCCTAGACATGGGCCCGCCGCATCATCCTGAACAGGAACCCCGCATGAAAAACCTCTTCTCCGCAAGAGCGAAGGCCTTCAACGCCGACGCCATCAATGCAACGATTGAGCGGGCGCTGACCCGTGCTGGCCTGAACACTGCCGTCGGCCCGATGCGACACGTCACCGAGACCATCCGGCGCGCCCTAGCCGCCGGGCGGACATCGGGCTCTCGCTCTGCCGATGCCGCTGCCGCTGCCGTCGACGTGAAACTTGATCAAGGCAGGCTGCGCAAGCCCGCATCGAGCGAACAGGCGCTCAAGCCAGGCAGCTTCGAAACTCATCAATTCAGCAACGCGGCCGGCACCCGCGCTTACAAGGTCTATAGCCCCAAGGCAGCGTCAGCGGCGCCCCGCGCAATGGTCGTGATGCTGCATGGCTGTACGCAGACGGCCGACGATTTCGCGGCCGGCACTCAGATGAACCGCCTGGCCGATGCCCATGGCTTTCTTGTCCTCTACCCCGAGCAGGCCGCGCAGGCGAATGCCTCCAAATGCTGGAATTGGTTCCAGCCCCAAGACCAGCTGCGAGGCGACGGCGAGCCTTCGCTGATCGCCGGCATCGCCCGCGAAGTGGCGGACAAGCATGGCGCCGACACGCAGCGCATCTTTGTTGCCGGCCTTTCGGCCGGCGCGGCGATGGCGGTCGTGCTGGGCGAAACTTATCCGGAGTTGTTTGCCGGCGTTGGCGCTCACTCGGGCCTGCCTTACGGCAGCGCGCACGATATCCCGTCGGCTTTGCTGGCCATGAAAGGGGGGCACAGCGGCATCGCTGGCCTGCGCAATTTTGGCCAGACGGCCGTAAGCCAGGGCCGCAGCGCCACGCAGGCCGCGCCGACTATCGTGTTCCACGGCGATAGAGACCATACCGTGCAGCAGTCCAATAGCATGCTGATCGTCCAGCAGGCCCGCGACGCGTATGGCGCTGAGCCAAGCCTGGATGCCTTGCATGTCGGCACCCGTTTCGGCGTTGCAGAAGGCGGGCGCCGCTTCAGTCGGGAGATCCACACCGACGCCCTTGGGCAAGCTCGAATTGAAAGTTGGACTCTGCACGGTGGCGGCCATGCTTGGTCGGGTGGCCATGCGAGTGGCTCCCACACCGACGGCGCCGGCCCCGATGCTTCGGCGGAAATGGTGCGATTCTTCTTGGATCTAGCCCCTGCCGGATCAGCATGAGACGTGTTTACCCCGAGAGGGTTCGGCGAGTCGATCCCAAGCTACACAGGTCGATTGGCCCGCGCAAGCCTACCGGCGCCAAAGCGCGGTGCGAAGCGGACTTTTGGGATATGAGCGGCAGTGCCGGCGGACAGGGATGCCCAGCTCGTTTCCGCCCTCAAGCGCCGCACTTGGCAGGAAGCCAATGGGCGGAAATGCGGCCTGCCTTGTCGACGATAACAGCCGTCAAACGAGTGACACAGCATGAAGCCTTGCCTGATGATCGAAACGGCGAGCGGCCGTCATGCTACCGTCCAGCGCTCCGCAGACCTCCATGCTCGACCCGCCGCTATCTTCGCGCCGAGCAGGCGCCCCTTCCGCAAAGTCAGCTGTGTTGTGGCCGACAAACGATGAGACATATCAAATGACAGTAGGTAGTCTGCAGCTGCTGGCCAATCTGGTCCGAGAGAACGGCGATGTGCTTTTGCTGACTTGGCGAACGCAGGTCAGGAATCTCCCTTCGGCGAGTCATCTAGACACACCGACGCTCAACGACCACATCCCGGATTTACTCAAAGAGTTGGCAGAAGCGCTCGAAACCAATCCCCGACAGACGATCCCCGAGGCGCTTGCCGAAGCCAGCCCCGCGGCCCACGGGCTGCAACGGCTGAAGGATGCATTCGATATCGAGGAGGTGGTGGCAGAGTACAACATCATGCGAGGATGTATTCACGATCTGGCGACCGAGCACGATGTCGCGCTTCAAGGCAGGCCGTTCCATGTGATCAATCGCATCTTCGACAATGCAATCGGCCAAGCCGTGCAGACGTTTGCAGCCCAGCAAGCACTCGAAGTGAAGCAGCGCAGGGAGGAGTACCTGTCCTTCGTTGCGCACGATCTGCGCACGCCGCTGTTTGCGATCTCGCTCACGGGTCGGTCGCTCGAGAAAAGTCTGTCCGGGCAAGTCCTTGGCGCTGATTCCCAACGTATCTTGCAATCGTTGCGCCGCAACGTGCAGCAGCTCCAGGACTTGATTGGCAGAGTGCTCGAAGAGAACACGAATTTGCTCGAGGTCATCGGCGTCAAGGTCGAACGGCGCCGATTCGACCTGTGGCCACTGGTGGAGTCCCTGCTCGACGATCTTGAGACGATCGCGACCCAATCAAATACGAAGCTAGTCAATCGGGTACCCGTCGATCTGGTCGTGTTTGCAGACGCCAGATTGCTCAGGAGAGCGTTTCAAAATCTGATCGGCAATGCGATCCAATTCTCGCCGGGTGGCGAAGTGATTGTCGGCGCGCAGGCCGCTGCGGGCGAGGGAATCGTCGAGTGCTGGGTCAGCGACAACGGCCAAGGCATTGCCGCCGAAATGATCGAGAAGGTCTTCGACAAGGGCGAATCCGGCGGCGAGGCCAGCGCCGGGTCGGGCCTTGGCCTGGGCTTGGCCATCGTGAAGTCCTTCATTGAAGCGCACGACGGCAGCATTACTTTGCACAGTGTCCTGGGCGAGGGCTCCAAGTTCTACTTCACCTTACCCGTGCAAGCCAGACCAGGCGCTTAGGGATGCTCTGCGTAACTCAGCGCGAGTGGGTGCAGCGTGGATCGGGATGGGCGGCAAGGCGCGAGGAGTTATGTAGAGCATCCTTAGGGCTCAGCCAGGCGATTTCGACGGGTTGATCGAGGCCACCGGTGCCTCGAAAAATACACAAGTGCCGGACAATGATTTCGCTCGGTACATTGCAGTGTCGGCATTGGCGATCAAAATATCGCCGCTCTGGCCATCATGCGGGTATAGCGCAATGCCGATGCTTGGTGTGATGACCAATTGCAGGGCTCCGTGGCTGATTGGGGCAGCGATCGCCGCCTGTACCAGGCCTGCAATACGTGCGACATCGTCGCGACTTGTCGGATTGATCAGCAAGTACAGGAATTCGTCACCGCCGTTGCGGCAGACTGTGTCCTCGTCGCGCGCCTGACTCAGCAGACGTTGCGCGACCACCGTCAGCACTGAATCACCGGCAGCATGGCCATGGCTGTCGTTGATCAGCTTGAAGCGGTCGAGGTCCAGAAACATCACCGCCAGCATCCAGCCGTGACGGTCGGCGCCAGCGATGGCCTGAGCCAGGCGGTCGTCGAACAAAGTGCGGTTGGGCAAGCCTGTCTTCTGGTCATGCATGGCAAGGGTACTTGCAGCACGTTCGGCATTGCGTGACGCGGCGAGCGCAGCTTCGGATTCAGCCAGAGCTTCGCGTGACTGGCTCAACGCCTGCTCGACATCCTTAACCTCGGCAAGGCCTTCGGCCAAGGTGTCCGCCACCTCCTGCAGATCGTCGGCGCAATCTTGTACCTTGATACCGATGGCCTTGGTGTTATGCAGAACTTGGTCGGCCGGCAGCATCTTCTCCCCCCGTGCGATGCGCGCTGTGGCGAGATCACTGGCTACAGCTAAGTCGTCGGCACAGTCCTCCACCTTGACCTTGACCTCTTGGCTTTTATCGAGCGCCGCCTCCAATGCGTTCAATGTGTCTGGCGGCGTGGGTGCGTTGGGCGGCAGTGTCATTTTTTAGACGTCATTTGTATCCCGGGAGTGTGGGAGCCTTCCGCCGGGGCGTCTGTAGGACGAGGAGACGTTCCTGAAGGCTTCAACGGCAGCGGCGCGGTATGGCGCTTGATTCGCTCTTTCTTGAGGCTGCTGAAGAACGACTCTGCGACGGCATTGTCCAAGCAGCTGCCGCGCCTGCTCATGCGTGGAATGAGTTGATGAGCTCGGCACCAGCGCGTGAATTCATCGCTTCCAAACTGGCAGCCCTGGTCTGAGTGGTTGATCACAGGAGCAACTGGGCGGCGACGCCAAACGGCCATCATCAGCGCATCCAAAGCCAGCTCGGTCGCCATGGTTGGCCACCTCAACGCCGCCACGCCCTCGCTAGGTCACCTGTTTCACCGCCTCGGCTTTGAGCTCCGGGGCATATCTTGCTCGATTCATTTCCTCTTCTCCGTTTCAAGTCGACCTCATCAGGTGTCTACTGAAACGGATCTAGTCCAGCCCCAAGAAGACTCTATCGGGCGGCCACTCTTGCACTTGTCCGCCAGCTTTGAACCCGATGCCGAAGTTCGACTGCCCGTCTAGGTGGATGCCGGGTTCCAAGTTAAACGCGAACAGTTCCAAACTCAGTGCAAACCGACACTCACTCGTTCCGCTTCATCCCTCATTTTCAACGGACTGTCGCCTGGTGCTAGGGCGCCAATTCGGCCTTTGTTATGGTGTCATACATCAGCAACACACAGGCCTCAGGTCATCGTTGATATGCACAACTGGAACGACACCGCCCCCATTTACCAGCAGCTGGCCGACCGCTTGGCCGTGCAGCTGCTGGACGGCCAGCCACCCGAAGGTGACGCCATGCCTTCGGTGCGCAAGCTGGCCAGCCAGTACTTGATCAATCCGCTGACAGTCAGCCGAGCGCTGCAAAGCCTGGTCGACAACGGCTTGGTGGAAAGCCGCCGCGGCCTTGGCATGTATGTGCGCGGCGGCGCCAGGACGCGCTTGCTCCAGCGCGAACGCGAACAGTTTTTGCAGACCGAATGGCCCTTGCTGCGCGAAAAATTGCAGCGCCTGGGCCTGTGCGCATCCGATTTGAATTGGGAGACGAAATGAGCCACTTGATCGAAGCCCGCGACTTCAGCATTCGCTACGGCCTGGGCGGCAAAGCCAAGACCGCCGTTGACAATATCAGCTTCACCATCCCCAAGGGGCGCGTGATCGGCTTGTTGGGTCACAACGGCGCCGGCAAGACCTCGCTGATGAAAGCCATGGTGGGCCTGATCGCCGGCAGCGGCGAGTTGAAGGTGCTGGGGCTGGACCCTCGCAATCAGCGCAATGAGCTGCTGCAGTCCATGTCCTATATCCCCGACGTGGCGGTGTTGCCGCGCTGGGCCCGGGTGGACGAGCTGATCACTTTGATGAGTGGGCTGCAGCCGCGCTTCTCGGCCGAGCGCGCCCGCGTGTTGCTGCAGCGCACCAGCGTCGGCCCGCGCGACAAGGTCAAGAGCCTGTCCAAGGGCATGGTGACGCAGCTGCATCTGGCCTTGATCGCCGCCATCGACACCAAGCTGATGATTCTGGACGAGCCGACACTGGGCCTGGACGTGATGTCGCGCAAGAGTTTTTACGAGATGCTGATCGACGAATGGTGCGATGGCGAGCGCACCGTGTTGATCTCGACCCATCAGGTCGAAGAGATCGAAACCTTGCTCAGCGACGTGATGATGCTGGACGAAGGCAAACTGGTCTTGAACATCAGCCTGGAGGAGATGGACTCGCGCTTTGTGGCGCTCTCGCATGATGCGGAAGCCGCCGCTGCCGTCGCTTCGGCCCACCCGCTGCTGCGCTACCGCCAACAGGGCCGCGCCGCCGCGCTGTTTGATGGCGCGCCGCCGGCCCATGTGGCGGAACTCGGCCAACGTTTTCGCCCAAGCTTGGTGGATTTATTCATGGCGCTGACTCGCAAACCCGAGTTGCAATCCCGCCCAACCGTTTAAATCCTCAGGAGAAAAAACATGTTTTCTACAAGAGTGAAGACCTTGATGCAGCGCGAATGGATGCAGCACCACTTCGGCTGGCTGATCGTGATGCTCACCCTGCCCTTGATCGTGCTGGTGGCCGTGCCGTTTGGACAGATTCAAGTGGACGATCACCTGCCACCGCCGACGCTGCTGGCGGCGGCAGTGATCGGTATGACAACCCTGGCGGTTTTCGGCGTCACTTTTCTGGTCACCTCGTTTCAGCTCTCGGGGCTGGCAAGGCGCGACACCCAGGATCGCACGATTGAGTTTTGGCTCTCGCTTCCGGGCAGCCATAGCGAAAGCATCTTCGCAACACTCTTCATGCACACGGTCTTCGTGCTGGTGCTGGCCTTGGGGCTAGGCGCCGCCATGGGCGTGCTGATGTCCGTCGCCGTATTGATCAAGACCATGGGCTTTGGCGCTCTGATGGATGTGTCCTGGTGGGCCTTGTTGGTGGCCGGCGCGGCGGGCTTGGCCAGGTTGGCTTTTGGTACCTTGCTGTTCACGCTGTGGCTCGCGCCGCTGTTCATGATCATGATGGCGGCAAACGCTTGGCTGAAACGCTGGGGCACGCCCGCCGTGATCGCTGCGGTCGTGATCGGCGGCAATGTGCTGGACAAGCTCTACGGCAACACCATCGTCTGGGACTTGCTCCATGCCCAGTTCGAAGGTGCGGGTCGCGCCATGATGGACGCCAACAACCAGATGCGCGATGGCTCGGTACTGCCGGAGTCCATGCCCCAGTTCATCAGCCATTTTGCCGGCTGGGCCTTGCAGGATGCCGGCACGGCGCTGGCGCAAACCGCTTCGCTGCATTTCATCGGCGGCTTGGTCGTCGCTGCAGCCTGCTTCGGTCTGGTGATTCTGTACCGTCGCCAAAATCACTGACGCCTCACCGCCTCATCAAGCACTGAGCCCGCACGCAGCGGGCTCTTTTGTTTCTGGCCCAGTGGCGCTCTATGCAGCGGCGCCTTGCGCTGCGCGCCACCGCGCCACCGCCTGAGGCAAGTCAGCCAAATCGGTGATGATGCGCGCGCCGCTCATTTTGAGCGGTCGCTTCATCACCAAGGCACTGCCTCCCGCCCAGAGTTCGATATGCGCCGGCAGGGCCGCCCGCAAATCACTCAAGCCACGCCGCACCACGCTGGCCGACATCAAGCCGCTGAAACTCAAGGCAACGATGTCACTGCCATGCGCCGCCGCAGCTCGAGGCAACTCGTCCGCCGGTGTCTGCACACCCAAGGACAAGCACTGACAGGCCTCAACCGCCAACAAAGCCTCCACCATCAGCAAGCCCAAGCCATGGGGCTCACCAGGCAAGGTGGTCAAGAGCACGCGCGGCCGCCCGCCCGTCAACTGCGCCGAAACAGACTGCATGGCTTGGCGCAAAACCTGCTGCATTGTTTCGGTATAGATGTGCTCTTCAAACACCTCCAACTCGCCGCGCATCCAACTTTCGCCGACCAGCCGGGTCAGCGGTGCCACCAAACACTGCACAAAGTCACTCAAGCCTTGGCGCATCAAGGCCTGCGCCAGATGCCGACGCAACTCGTCCACCTGATGCCCACGCAACAAGCGCAGGCAAGCACTCATTTCTTCCTCTTGGGCAAGGTCCATCGGCGCTGCGGTCAAGCCGTCGTCGTGGCTGCGCGCAGCAGGCTGCTTGGGCCGCTCTTGCAAGAGCTGCAACAAGGCGTCAAGGCCGGCCGGGACGATGCGGCCGGGCCTGTGGCCGGCATCCAAAAGACGCTTCAACAGCCGCAAACGCTGCACTTGCTCACTCGAGTAGACACGGTCACCCGTGCTGTCGCGCAGCGGCAAGGGGAAGCCATAGCGGCGCTCCCATACGCGCAGCGTATCCTTGCTCAAGCCGGTGTCGCGCTCAACCGCAGCAATCCCGATCGAGCTCGCATCCTTGTCCACGGCAGTCGCTGCTTCCGTCATCGCAAGCTTCCGCCGTGCCGCGCACTTGTGTTCACAGATTTGAACGCAAGCACATGCACCACGCCATTCACACCAAACATGCCAAGCCCTTAAATATGTGTTTGTCCTAGACAAACACGAGACAAGATTCGAAATTTCACCTAATATAAGCCCAAGCAAGAGATCTGACTAGGACAAATGATGAAGAAACTCAGCGCAACCAAGCCCCTCCGCGTGCTCGTCTTGTCGGGACTGATGGCCGCTACGGCTGCGGCTTCGGCAGCAACGGGCCAGGCCGCAGCCCCTAGCCCGGCGGCAACGGCCAATTGCCCCACGCTGCTGCAGCGGGAGATGCCGCGCTTGCAGGATGAAAAGCCGCAATCGCTGTGTCAGTACGCGGGCAAAGTCGTGCTGGTGGTCAACACAGCCAGTTTTTGCGGCTTTACCTCGCAGTACAAGGCGCTGGAAACCCTGGCCGAGCGCTATGCCGACCGTGGCTTGGTGGTGCTTGGGTTTCCATCCAATGACTTCGGCAGCCAAGAGCCCGGCAGCAATAAGGAGATCGCCGAATTCTGCGAAAACACTTTCAATGTGAAGTTCCCTATGTTCGCCAAATCGGTCGTGAAAGGTGGCAAGCCCGACACCAACCCACTCTTTGCCGACCTGATCAAACGCAGCGGCAGTGCGCCGAAATGGAACTTTCACAAATACCTGATTTCGCGTGATGGGCAGCAGGTCTTGAGCTTCTGGTCGACGACCGACCCCTTGAGCGGCAACATCACGACCGAAATTGAGCGCCTGTTGGCCAAACCCTGAATCCAAGCCGAATCGCCATGACTGCGCTCACCGCTCAAATGCCCTTCGGCCTCCTTGCTGAGCCGAAATCTACGGCGGCTAACTCCGCTATTGAGCGGAGCAATTCGTCAATGGCGAATCAATTTGATGTGCTTTGTAAACAATTGCAAACGCAAGGAAATTTTCGCAATCCCGTAAAAAAATCGGTAGGATTGCTTCACTTACAGTCGCAAAGTCACTCCTTTGGTGGAGCAGCAATCTCGGAGCCGTTTTCCTCCTCCTCCCTCCCTCCCTCGTTGGTTCCGGGGCACTTTGCGACTACTTTTATTCCAGGGGCTTGCGCTAAGGTCGCAAGCCCCTTTTCATTGCGAGAAACCCTCGCGAGTGGCGCCGGCCATGCGACCGGTTTGCTGCCCTTCTTGGGCCAAATGGCGGCACCCGCCCCCAGCCATGCCAAATCCCAGCGCCGCGTCGCCGTGATCGGTTCAGGCATTGCCGGCTTGTCGGCAGCGTGGGCACTGAGCACCCAGGCCCAGGTCACATTGTTCGAGGCAAATGACTATTTCGGCGGACACACCCATACGGTGGATGTCGAGTTGGAAGGCCAGAGTCACGGCGTCGATACCGGCTTCCTGGTCTTCAACGAACGCACCTATCCGCTGCTGATCGAGCTGTTCAAACAGCTGGAGGTCAGCGTTGCGACCAGTGAAATGTCTTTCTCGGTGCAAGTGGCCGAGCAGCAACTGGAGTGGAGCGGCAGCAACTTGAACGGTGTCTTCGCTCAACGCGCCAATCTGCTGCGCCCGGCTTTCTGGGGCATGTTGGCCGACTTGCAAAAATTCAACCGGCTTTGCACGGCCCTGGCCACACAGGGGCAAGAAGCAGCCCTGGCACAACCGATAGGCGACTTCCTCCGGCAGCATGGCTTCAAGCCAGCCTTCCGCGACTGGTATTTGCTGCCTATGGTCGCTTGCATCTGGTCTTGCCCAACCCGGCAAATGCTGGAGTTCCCGATCTCTACCCTGATTCGCTTTTGCCACAACCATGGCTTGCTGCAGGTCACCAACAGGCCGCAGTGGTACACCGTACGCGGGGGCGCTAAAAATTATGTCGACAAGCTGCTGAGCCGAATTGCCGACGCCCGCCTCGGCTGCCCCGTTCAGAGCGTGCAGCGGCGAGTTGGCGGAGGCATAGACATACACAGCCCGCGAGGCCTGGAAACCTTCGACGAAGTGGTGATGGCCGGCCACAGTGATCAGTCATTGAAGATGCTGGCCCAGCCAAGCAAGACCGAGCAGCAGATCCTGGCCGCCATTCCCTACCATCGCAACCGAGCGGTACTGCATACCGACAGCCAATTGATGCCGCGCCGCAAGCGGGCCTGGGCTGCGTGGAACTACGAGCATGGCGGCAAGCAACCTGGCTCTGAGCAAAGTGCCGTATGCCTGCACTACTGGCTGAATCGGCTGCAACCGCTGCCCTGGCAGCGGGCAGTGCTGGTGTCCTTGAACCCGGTGCGGGAGCCCGCGCAGGACAAAATCCTGGCGGAGTACGACTATGCCCACCCGGTTTTTGACCGCGCGGCAGTCGCTGCCCAAGCGCGCTTGCCGCTGATACAAGGCGAAAGTCATGTTTGGTACTGCGGCGCCTGGACACGTTACGGCTTCCATGAAGACGGCCTGCTGTCAGGCCTGACTGTCGCCAAGCAATTGCTGGAACGCTGGTCGCATGAAGCGCCCAGCCGCGCGCGAGCGACATGACGCTGAATTCAAACGGTACTGCCGCATGGCCAGCACAGGCGCTGATCGGCCGGGGCCAAGTGCGCCATCGTCGGCTACGCCCGGCTCAGCATGCATTTGCCTATCGCAGCTATTTCCTCATGCTGCCGCTGCGCGCCTTGCGGCGCACGCCTTGCCCAGCCTTGCATCGCAACAGCCGGTTCGACAGCCTGCACTGCTTGAGCTTTTCTGACGCTGATCACGGCGAGGGTGGCGCCGACTGCCTGGCTTGGTTGGAAACCTTGCTGGCGCGCGAAGGCGTGCACGATGCCGACGGCGAGGTCTGGTTGCATTGCTACCCCCGCGTACTTGGCCACAGCTTCAAGCCCGTCAGTTTTTGGTACTGCGAGCGCGCAGATCGGAGCTTGGCCGCCATCGTGGTCGAAGTGAACAATACTTTTGGTGAACGCCACTGCTATTTGCTGCAAGGCCCTGACTTGGCCCTTGGGCGGGAGATGCAAGCGAACAAGGTCTTTCATGTGTCGCCCTTCTGCAGCGTAGCCGGCCGCTACCGCTTTCGCTTCATGCACAGCAGCGGGCCGGCCGGGCAGCTGCGCACGATCGCCCGCGTCGATCACGAGGATGCGCAGGGTGACTTGCTTTTGCAGACCAGCATCAGCGGCCACTTGCAGCCGCTGACCAAGGCAAGCGCCCGCGCCGCATTTTTCGCTGTCCCCGCGCTGAGCTTGATGGTGCTTGCGCGCATCCATTGGCAGGCGCTGCGCCTTTGGATCAAGCGCGTGCCGTTTTTTGGCAAGCCCAGTCCACCCGAATCACTTCTATCCCGCTGATCAGCACAGGTCCAGCATGAATTCAACCACTCTCAAGCACCGTCTCGCCCTGCCCGACGACGCCCCCGCTGCGGCGCGCACCGTCTTTGGCCTGCTCACACGTCTTCGCCACGGCAGCCTCGACCTGCAAATGCCCGATGGCGCGACCGCCCATTTTGGCGACAGCGATGGGCCGCGCGCCGCCTTCCGGATCCGCGACTGGGCCGTCTGCTCAGCCGCCTTGCGCTCGGGCGATATCGGCTTTGCCGAAAGCTATGTGGCAGGGCATTGGGATACCCCGGACTTGCGCGCCCTGCTGGAACTCTTCATCCGCAACCGCGCCAGCCTGGATCAGGCGATCTTTGGCTCATGGTGGGGAGCCGCGCTGCACCGCCTGCGCCACCTGTTCAAGCGCAATAGCCGCGCCGGCAGCCGCAAGAACATTCACGCGCATTACGACATCGGCAATGATTTCTACAAGCTCTGGCTAGACCCGAGCATGAACTACTCCAGCGCCTGGTTTGAAGCCGGTGCCGATCAGTCACTGAGCGAGGCACAAAGCGCCAAGATGCACCGCGCCCTGCGCGAATGCGAAGTCAAGACGGGCGACCGCGTGCTGGAAATCGGCTGCGGTTGGGGCGCGGTGGCGGAGACGACCGCGCGGGACTTTGGTGCGACGCTGACCGGCGTCACCTTATCCAGCGAGCAACTGCTCTGGGCCAAGCAACGCCTGCTTGCCGCCGGACTGGGAGACAAAGCCGAGCTGCGCCTGCAAGACTACCGCGACATCCAGGATCCTGCCTTTGATGCCCTGATCTCTATCGAGATGTTCGAAGCGGTGGGTCAGGAATACTGGGATGGCTACTTCAAGACCGTTTACGCCAAACTAAAGCCGGGTGGGCGCGCCTGCATCCAGACCATCACCATTCGCGATGATCTGTTCGAGCGCTATAGCCGCAGCAGCGACTTCATCCAGCAATACATCTTCCCCGGCGGCATGCTGCCGAGCCCGAGCAAGTTCCGGGCTCATGCGGCCAAAGCAGGGCTGAGGGTGATCAATGAGCTGGCGTTCGGGCAGGATTACGCGCGCACCTTGCAGCTCTGGCGTGACGCCTTTCTGCGCCACGAAGGCGCAGTGCGTGAGCAGGGTTTCGACACGCGCTTCTTGCGCTTGTGGGAGTTTTACCTGGCCTACTGCGAGGCTGCTTTTGCGGCCGGCAATACCGATGTGATGCAGTTCACCTTGGTCAGAGACTAGACCATGCACAGGCGCAGCGTCTGCCTACTCGGCGCCTCCACTCTGGCGGCAAGCCTCGGCGCTCCCTTGCCGCTGCTGGCCCAAACATTACCCCCAGAGCTCGCCCATCTGCGCCAAATGGCGCAGGCGCAAATGCGCTTCTTCGGTCTGCTGATTTATGACATCAGGCTATGGGCGCAAGCCAAGGTGGATGCTCAAGCCTGGCATCAGCAAGTCCTGGCCTTGGAGCTGGAATACGCGCGCAGCTTGAGTGGCCGCGAGATTGCCAAGCGCTCGCTGGCCGAGATGCGCCGCCAAGCCGACATCAGCGCCGAGCAAGCGCAACGCTGGCTGGGCGAAATGGAGGCCGCCTTTCCCGACGTCAAGGCCGGGGATCGCATCAGCGGGCTGAATGAACCCGGCGAAGCCATCGTCTTCTTTGTCAACGGACGCTTGCAGCGCCGCGTCAAGGACCCTGCTTTCAGCCGCCTGTTCCTGGGCATCTGGCTGGCGCCGCAGAGTTCTGAGCCGGGCTTGCGCGGCCAACTGCTGGGGGGCGCTGGTGGCGGCGCCTGAAAGCGGCTCAAGCCAAGTGCTGAGTCCTGCGGGCGGGCTTCGCTATGGCGCTTTGGGCTTTGCGCTGGCCTTTGTCGCACTGCCGCTCTACATCAGCCTGCCCGCTCATTACGCCCAAGAGTACGGCATGCCACTGGCCGTACTGGGCGCTCTCTTGCTGGCTGCGCGCCTGGCTGACGCGCTGGTCGACCCCTGGATTGGCCGCCTGTGTGACAACTGGCTGAATCAGCACAGCGCCCGAGTTCTGCCGCTGATGGTCCTTGCGGCCATGGTCTTGTTGGGAGGCTTTATCGGCTTGTTCTTTCCGCCCTGGCGCGAACCCGCTGCCTTGCTCGCCTGGTGTGCAGCTTTCTTGCTGCTGACCTACCTGGGCTACAGCCTGCTCAGTGTGATGCACCAGGCCTGGGGCGCGCGCTTGGGTGGCGGCGCACTGAAGCAAACCAGCGTGGTGGCCTGGCGTGAAGGCTTCGCCCTTGCCGGGGTGATTTGTGCCAGCCTATTGCCTAGTTTGATCGGACTCGCAGCCACTGCTGGCGCGCTGGGCCTGGCCTTGTGCCTCGGCCTCTTGGCGCTGAATGCGGCGCCGCGCGCCGCGGCAAAGCCGAACGATCGCGAAGGTACTAGCAGCGCCGCGGCGCAGATTTGGCACTTGCGTCCGTTCAGGCGCTTGCTGGCGGTGTTCCTGCTGAATGGCATTGCGGCAGCCATACCCGCCAGCCTCTTGCTCTTCTTCGTCCGCGATCGCCTGCAAGCACAGCAATGGGAGGGTGCATTCCTGGGCCTGTATTTCATCGCCGCAGCGCTGTCCTTGCCACTATGGTTGCGCATAGTGGCGCGCTTCGGCCAAGCGCGCAGCTGGGGCGCGGGCATGCTCTTGGCCGTGGCGGCCTTTGCCTGGGCGGCGGCGCTGGGAACGGGCGATAGCGCCGCTTTCGCTTTCATTTGTTTGGCCAGCGGTGTGGCGGTCGGTGCCGACTTGGCCATACCTGGCGCCATGCTGACGCGCGTTGTGCAAAACGCGGGTTTGAGCGGCCGCTCCGAAGGCGCATTCTTTGGCTGGTGGAATGCAGCCAACAAACTCAATTTGGCGCTGGCCGCGGGCCTGAGTCTGCCGCTGCTGCAAGCGCTTGACTACGCCCCCGGCCGCCGCGATGCAGAGGCCTTGCGCGCGCTCACGCTGGCCTATTGTCTGCTGCCCTGCGTGCTGAAGCTGCTGGCCGCCGGCCTGCTGTATCTGTTCTGGATTCGCCCGAAAGGCGCCGAGGAGTTGCCATGAATTTGCGATCGAAGTTTTGCTCTGTACTCAGCTTTGTTGCTGTGATGCTCTGGCTGAGCGGCTGTGCCGCCCCGCCAAGTCCGGCCGACTATGCCCAAGAGTCGCCAAAGCTAGAGCTGCGCAACTACCTCAACGGCCCGCTGCTGGCGCATGGCATCTTTACCGATCGGAGTGGCCAGGTGAAACGCCGCTTCACCGTCAAGCTCAATGGCAAGTGGGAGGGCGATACCGGCGTGCTGGAAGAAGACTTCGAGTACAGCGACGGCGCCAAAGAGCGGCGCGTCTGGACCATCAAGGAACTTGGCAATGGGCGCTACAGCGGCACGGCAGCAGACGTGGTGGGAACGGCAAAGGGCGAAGCGGCTGGTAACGCGCTGCGCTGGAGCTATGCGCTGAAGCTGCCGGTGGACGGCAAGGTCTATGAGGTCGACTTCGACGACTGGATGTACCTGATCGACGACAAGGTGATGCTCAACAAGGCGCGCATGAGCAAGTTCGGCTTCGAGTTGGGTCAGGTGACGCTGTCGTTCCAAAAGCTCTAAGCCAGCATGTCACTGAACCCCAAAATCACCCATTGGCACGGCCGCATCGTTTGGCTGATCGGCGCGTCCAGCGGCATCGGCCTCGCCTTGGCCCATAGCCTGCACTTGGCAGGCGCGCGCGTTGTCGTGTCGGCCCGCCAAGCTGAGTTGCTGCAACTGTTTGTCGCCGAACATCCGGGCAGTTTGGCGCTGCCGCTGGATGTGCTGGATGCGCCGGCCTTGAAGCGGGCCTGCCAAGCCATTGTCGGCAGCCACGGCCGCATCGACATAACGATTTACTGCGCCGGCTACTATCAGGCGATGCGCGCGCAAAACTTCTCGCTCGTCGAGGCGAAACGGCATATTGAAGTCAACTATATCGGCGCCTTGAATCTGCTGGATGCCTTGCTGCCACAGCTCTTGCTCCAAGCGCACCAAGGCTGCGGCGGCCATCTCAGCCTGATATCCAGCGTGGCAGGCTTTCGGGGTCTGCCCAAGTCACTCGCTTACGGGCCATCGAAAGCGGCCTTGAGCCATCTGGCCGAGGCGCTCTATCTTGATCTATCCGACTCGGACATCGGTGTCTCGGTGATTCACCCCGGCTTTGTCGAAACCCCACTGACCGCACAGAACGACTTCAAGATGCCTGCGCTGATCAGCCCCGAAGCCGCGGCGCAGGCCATCATCAAGGGTTGGAGCCAGGGGCAATTCGAGATCCACTTTCCCAAACGATTCACGCTCTGGTTGAAGGCTCTGCGCCTGCTCGGCCACGCCAGCTACTTCGCGCTGATCCGCAAACTCACTCAAACATGAACACTCACGCCGACCCGCGCGCCGCCGCAGCGATCCATTTCTTCGAGCAACTCAAGGTCACTGATGTGCAGTGGATGGGTAAGCATTACACCGAGCAAACCTTCTTCAAAGACCCGTTCAATGAAGTGCGTGACTTGATCGGCGTGCAGCGTATCTTTGCGCATATGTTCGAAGCACTCGACGATGCGCGCTTTGTCGTGCACGACAGTCTGGTGCAAAACGACCAATGCTTCTTGACCTGGAATTTCAGCTTCCGGCTGAAAGGCCAAGCCCAGCCGCGCAATATCCACGGCAGCAGCCATTTGCGCTTCGCCGCCGATGGGCGCATCGCCTACCACCGCGACTACTGGGATGCCGCTGAGGAGTTCTATGAAAAGCTGCCCTTGCTGGGCGGGCTGTTGCGCTTGATCAAGCGCAGGCTGAAGGTCTGAAGCGCTGGCCGGTCAACGCAGCCAGCCCTTGCGGCGGAAATAGATAAAGGGTGCAGCCACCGAGGCCGCCATCAGACCCAGTGCAAAGGGGTAGCCCCAGCTGTAGTCCAGCTCGGGCATGTACTTGAAGTTCATACCGTAGATGCTGGCGATCAAGGTGGGCGGCAGCAGAGCAACGCTGGCCACCGAGAAGATCTTGATGATCTTGTTCTGATTGATATTGATGAAGCCGACCGTTGCGTCCATCAAGAAGTTGATCTTGTCGAACAAGAAGGCCGTGTGCGAGTCGAGCGAATCGATGTCGCGCAGAATCTGCCGCGACTCCTCGAACTGCTCGGCATTGAGCATGCGGCTGCGCATCATGAAGCTCAAAGCGCGCCGGGTGTCCATCACGTTGCGGCGGATGCGGCCGTTCAAGTCTTCCTCGCGCGCAATCGCCGACAAGACTTCGCCGGCCTCGGCATCGTTGACATCCTTTTTCAGCACCCGCGCGCTGACCGTCTCCAACTTGTCGTAGATACCTTCCAGGATGTCGGCCGAGTATTCAGCGTCGGCGTCGTACAGCTTCAGCAACACATCCTTGGCGTCTTCAATCAACGCCGGGATGCGCCGCGCGCGCAGACGCAGCAGACGGAAAACCGGCAGGTCTTCGTTATGAATCGAAAACAGCACATTGTTGTAAAGGATGAAAGCGACGCGCACATTGCGGGTGTCGGCGTCATCATCAATCAAGAAGTCGGAACGGATGTGTAACTCGCCGTTATCTTCTTCGTAAAAGCGCGCCGACTCTTCCAAGTCTTCGTCAACGATGTCCTCGGGGATGGTCAGTCCAAACCTGTCCTTGATCCATCCCTTTTCCTCGGCACTGGGCAACTCCAGGTCCACCCAAACCGGCCGCGACTGCGCCAAATCTTCGGCGGATTCAATTTCTTCTTGGAAGAGGCCGCCCTTCAGGCGTCCATTGTCGAGCGTGAAAACATTCAGCATGCAGATCTCCAGCGCCATTGCGCCGACTTGAGTCTGGACGGGCTCGCCGTCCGGGAGTGGGTGTTGGGTGGGACCGTCTCACTCCGGACAATCGGCTTACTTCATCAATAAGCGCCGATAGGCAATGGGGTAGACGGTCACCTAGGGTGGTCGCTGTCCAAGAAATGGCTCCATAGCTGCAAGACCACAATTATCACCGAGCATCAAGGGCGGCCTGGCCCAAATTGGCTGAAATCAAGCATTTAGATGCGCCATCCGCCCACCCAGCACAACTGGCAGCCAAGTTCGAAACGAAGTAGAAGGGACTATGCCCCTACCAAAACCTGTAAAGCACTTGTCACGAAAGACTATCCGGTGCAAACTGGATTTGCCGATTCACTACGCAAGCCGAATACGCGACCCAGCAAAAAATCAACTCGTTCTTTTGTTTTTTTCTTCTCTCTGTCTTCTCGATTTCCCTTGTGAAAGGAGGCTTTATGAACCTGACAATCAGTGGCCACCATTTGGAAGTAACGCCCTCTCTGCGTGAGTATGTACTTACAAAGCTTGACCGAGTGACCCGCCATTTTGACCAAGTCGTTGACATCAACGTCTTGCTCACCGTGGAGAAGCAAAAGGAAAAGGAACGTCGGCAGAAGGCCGAAGTCACCGTGCATGTGAAGGGACGCGACATCTTCGTTGAGCATTCCGCCGAAGATCTGTATGCCGCCATTGATCAATTGATGGACAAGTTGGACCGGCAGGTCTGCCGCCACAAGGATCGCCTGCAAGATCACCATCATGTCTCCGCCAAGCGCATGGAAACTTCTGCGCCCGGCGCAGATACTTGAGTAAATGAATTGGCCAGGCTACCTGCCTGGCTTCTACGCAAGGCGATCCTCGGATCGCCTTTTTGCTGTTTGAAAGCCCCGCACCCTGTGAACTTTCGCTATTTACAAAAATATGTTGCTGTGCAGCAGCGATATGTGCGATTGTTCACCCAGGGCCGCGCGCGACACCCCATCGACTCGGCTAGCTTTCTATAATTCACGCCTTACATATTGAATAAGCGACTTGCCCAAGGCTACAAGCCCAAATCAGCGCTTTGACACCATGAACCGTCTCGCCGCCATCCTCCCATCCAGCAATGTGCTGGTCAATGTGGACGCCTCCAGCAAGAAACGCGTTTTCGAGCAGGCGGGGCTCTTGTTCGAGAACCATCATGCGATTTCACGCGCCTTGGTGGCTGACAATTTGTTCGCGCGTGAGCGATTGGGTTCTACCGGCCTGGGCCACGGCGTGGCCATTCCGCATGGCCGCATCAAAGGTTTGAAGAATCCGCTGGCGGCGGTACTGCGCGTCCAGCAAGCGATCGGCTTTGACGCACCGGACGATGAGCCGGTCAATCTGCTGATTTTTTTGCTTGTGCCCGAAGCCGCAACCCAGCGGCATCTGGAGATCCTGTCCGAAATCGCCGAAATGCTGTCAGACCGGGAGTTGCGCGAGCGTTTAAAAGCCGAATCCGACGCTACCGTCTTGCACAAGCTCATTGCTTCTTGGGAGCCGCTCAAGTCGGTCGCCTGATCAACCCTAGTACCCGCGCAAATACTCAGTGAAGCCCACCTCCATCAGTGCCGACCGTCTCTTTGAAGAACATCGGGAGGCACTGCGGTGGGAATGGATCGCCGGCCATGCGCACCCTGAACGCCGCTTCGACGAAGCCGCTGTACGCGATGCACATTCCGCCGCCGACCTGGTCGGTTACCTCAACTACATCCACCCTTACCGGGTACAGATTGTGGGCCGCCGCGAGGTCGCCTATTTAAGCGACGAGACCGGTGAAGTACTGGACCGGCGGATTTCTCGCATCGTCACGCTGGAACCTCCCGTCATCATCGTGGCCGATGATCAAGCGCCACCCGACCGCTTGGTCGCCATGTGCGACCGCGCCGAGATTCCGATGTTTGTCACTGCCGAGCCGGCCGGCCATGTGATCGACGTGGTACGGGCCTATTTGGCCCATTTATTCGCCAATCGCACCACCCGCCACGGCGTCTTCATGGACATCCTGGGCCTGGGCGTGCTGCTGACGGGCGAGTCAGGACTTGGCAAAAGCGAGTTGGGTCTGGAGCTGATTTCACGCGGCCACGGCTTGGTGGCGGATGATGCAGTCGACCTGTTCCGCATCTCTCAAACCGCCATTGAGGGTCGCTGTCCGGAGTTGCTCTTGAATCTGCTGGAAGTGCGCGGCATCGGCTTGCTGGACATCAAGGCCATTTTTGGTGAAACCGCGGTGCGCCGCAAGATGCGGCTCAAACTGATCGTTCATCTGGTGCGCAAAGAAACGATGGAGCGAGACTTTGAGCGCCTGCCGTATGAGCCCCTCTACGAAGAAGTGATGAACACGCCAGTGCGCAAGGTCATCATTGCGGTGGACGCCGGGCGAAATCTGGCGGTGCTGGTCGAGGCGGCTGTTCGCAACACGGTCCTGCAATTGCGCGGTATCGACACCTACCGGGAGTTCGTGGAACGCCATCAGCGCGCGATTGAAAAAGGTCAACTCGACGAGAGTTGACCTTTTCGCGGTACTCCGCAAAAGGGCAAGAGAGTTAAACCTTTCGCGGTACTCCGCAAAAAGGCCAGAGCAAGCTCGATTGAATTCGCTCTGCCCTAGAGTCAAGCCTAGCTATTGCGATGCGGGCAGTCGGTCTTGATGCAGGCGGCATAAAGTGCCAATGAATGCTCTTGCAAGTCAAATCCGCGGGAGCGAGCGATCGCATGCTGGCGCTCCTCGATTTCCGCATCGAAGAACTCCTCAACCCGCCCGCAAGTCAGGCAGACCAAATGGTCATGATGATTGCCCTGGTTGAGCTCGAACACCGACTTGCCAGACTCGAAATGGTTGCGTGACAGCAAGCCGGCCTGCTCAAACTGGGTCAGCACACGGTAGACCGTGGCCAGGCCAATATCAGCATCCTCGGTCAACAAGGCCTTGTAAACATCCTCGGCCGTCATGTGGCGCTGAGTCGTCTTTTGGAAGATTTCCAAAATCTTGATACGAGGCAGGGTTGCCTTCAGCCCACTGTTCTTGATTTCTTCGGTCCGGTTCATGCTTGATAGGGTGGGCGTCGCCCCCCGTGGGCCTGCCGCTAGAATGGGCCGATCATAGCCAGCTCCGGCTTCATTCAGCAGCACAAGCCCCTACAGAATCAAGTCATGCGCCCGAATTTTAGAAATGTCTCGCCAACTCGTCTGGGTCTGCTTGCGCTGACCGCTGCCTTGTCCACCTTGCTGACGGCCTGCTCTGGTTTCCCTTCGGTGTCCGGCGACAAGGTTTTCGGCCTCGTCCGCCCCTACCGGATGGACATCGTGCAAGGCAATGTCTTGACCAAGGAGCAGGTCGCCAGGGTCAAGCCAGGCATGAGTCGGGCGCAGGTGCGCGATTTGCTGGGCACGCCGCTTTTGACCGACGTATTCCATGACGATCGCTGGGACTATGTGTTCACGATTCGGCGCCAAGGTATCGAGCCGCAACAGCGCCTCGTGGTGGCCTGGTTTGATGGCGACCTCTTGAAACAACTCGACCTGCCACCGGATTTGCCATCCGAGAATGAATTCGTGGCCGCCATCAATAGCCGCGAAATGCGCGGCGACGCACCCAAGCTGGCTTTGACCGAAGAAGAGCGCAAGGCGCTGCCGGTGCCGCCCAAGCCAGCCGCATTGGCGGCAGAGACGATTGGCGCGCAGCGCAGCTTCCCGCCCTTGGAGGCCGCGAAATGAGCTTGCGCGTCGCCATCGCCGGTTGTTCGGGCCGCATGGGCCGGATGCTTGTTGAAGCGGTCGTGAACAGCCCAGACTGCCAGCTGCACGGCGCGCTTGATCGCCCCGGCAGCCCGACGCTAGGGCAAGACGCCAGCGGCTTCCTGGGCCACAGCAGCGGCGTGCTGGTGACCGACGATCTGCATGCGGCCCTGCGCGGCGCCGATGTCTTGATCGACTTCACTCGCCCCGAAGGCACGCTGGCCCATTTGGCCGTTTGCCGTGAGTTGGGCGTCAAGGTCGTCATCGGCACCACGGGCTTCGATGCCGCGCAGAAAGCGCTGATCGGCGAGCACGCCCGCCATATCGGCATCATGATGGCGCCGAATATGAGTATTGGCGTCAATGTTGTGCTGCGCTTGCTGGACATGGCGGCGCGCTCGCTCAACGAGGGCTATGACATCGAAATCATCGAAGCGCACCATCGCCACAAGGTCGACGCACCGAGCGGCACGGCGCTGCAAATGGGCGAAGTCGTGGCCAGCGCCCTGGGCCGCGATCTGCAGGCCTGCGCCGTCTATGGCCGCGAAGGTGTGACCGGCGAGCGCGACCCGTCCACCATTGGATTTGCCACCGTGCGCGGCGGCGACATCGTCGGCGATCACACCGTGCTGTTTGCCGGCACCGGCGAGCGCATCGAGATCAGCCACAAGGCCAGCAGCCGCAACACCTTCGCGCTGGGCAGCTTGCGCGCCGCGCGCTTCTTGGCCGGCCACCCGGCTGGTTTGTACGACATGAGCGACGTGCTGGGCCTGCCGAGGTAAATGACATGACGGGATTCAGCGAATTCTGGAACCAGAGCGACGGCGTAGGCCGCGCGGTGGCCTTGATGCTGCTGCTGATGTCGGTCAGCGCCTGGGTGGTGATTTTCTGGAAGACTTGGACCCTGCGCCGCGCCCGCCAAGGCATGACGCAGGCGATACCGGCTTTTTGGGCGGCCTCCGATCTAGCCGCCGGCCGCGCAGCGCTGGAAGCATTTGATGCCGAAATGGTTTTGCTGCCGTTGCTGGACGCCGCCACCGAAGCCGCCTCTAAAGGCACCCTGGAAGCGTCAGGCAAGCGTGAATCGCGCCTGACCCGCCGTCTGCGCGACGCCTTGCACCGCGTGCTGGGGCGCCTGCACTTCGGCCAAGTGCTGCTGGCCTCAATCGGCAGCGTCTCGCCCTTTGTGGGCCTGTTTGGCACCGTCTGGGGCATCTATCACGCGCTGGTCAGCATCTCGGCCGGCGGCAATATCACGATCGAGAAAATTTCCGGTCCGGTCGGCGAGGCCTTGATCATGACAGCGGCCGGCTTGGCGGTGGCGATTCCCGCCGTTTTGGCCTACAACATCTTCGGCAAGCAAGTCGGCGACTGCGAGGCCGAGCTGGAAGGCTTCGCGCATGACTTGCGCGAGATGTTGGAGCAAGACCGAACTGCGGCCTAGCGTTATGGCATTCGGCCGACTCGAACGCACCGAGCGCCCCAAACCGATGGGCGAGATCAATATGACGCCGCTGATCGACGTCATGTTGGTGCTGCTGGTGATTTTCATGATTGCCGCGCCCTTGATGAGCTCCTCGCTGCGCTTGGATTTGCCCAAGAGCGCGGCGGCGACGCCGTCGGACTCGCCCAAGTTCATTGCTGTTTCCCTGGCCCCCGATGGCGGACTCTATTTGGGCGAAGAGAAGCTCTCGGCCGAGCGCTTCCAGCAGCGCATCGCTGAATTGGGCCGAGCCAATGCCGAGCTTGAAGTGCAGCTGCGTGCCGACAAGCTGGTGCCTTACGGCCAGGTCGCCGAGTTGATCGGCTGGGTGCAAGCGGCCGGTTTGAGCCGCATCGCCTTCGTCACCGAAGCGCCGCCGCAGTAGGTTCAAGCAGGGCGCCGCCAAGCCTGCCCCTACAATTTGCGTATGAACGAAAAGTACGCACCTAACGAGATCGAAGCCGCCGCGCGGCAATATTGGAATTCCCGTGACGCTTACCGCGTGACCGAGGACCAAACCAAGCCAAAGTTCTACGCCTGCTCGATGCTGCCCTACCCCAGCGGCAAGCTGCATATGGGCCATGTGCGCAACTACACGATCAACGACATGCTGGCGCGCCAACTCCGCATGAAGGGCTACAACGTGCTGATGCCGATGGGCTGGGACGCCTTCGGCCTGCCGGCCGAAAACGCCGCGATCAAGAACGCGGTGCCGCCGGCCAAATGGACCTACGACAACATCGCGTACATGAAGTCGCAGATGCAGTCCATGGGCCTGGCCATCGACTGGTCGCGCGAAATCGCCACCTGCTCGCCCGAATACTACAAATGGAACCAATGGCTGTTCCTGAAGATGCTGGCCGCCGGCATCGCCGAGCGCCGCACCCAAGTCGTCAACTGGGACCCAATCGATCAGACTGTGCTCGCCAATGAGCAGGTGATAGACGGCAAGGGCTGGCGCTCCGGCGCCACGGTCGAAAAGCGCGAGATCCCCGGCTACTACCTGAACATCGTCAACTACGCCGAAGAGTTGCTCGGCGCCGTCGCCGACCCGGCGCACAAGAGCTATCTGAGCGGCTGGCCCGAGCGCGTGCGCCTGATGCAGGAGAACTGGATCGGCAAGAGCGAGGGCGTGCGCTTCGCCTTCCCGCACCAGATCAAGGGCGCCGACGGCGCTTTGATCCAGGACGGCCGCATGTATGTCTTCACGACGCGCGCCGACACCATCATGGGCGTGACCTTCTGCGCCGTGGCGCCCGAACATCCGCTGGCCACGCATGCGGCCGCCGGCAATGCCGAACTGAGCGCCTTCATCCATGAGTGCAAGAGCGGCGGCACCACCGAAGCCGAACTCGCCACACAAGAGAAGAAGGGCAAGCCCACCGGCCTGTTCGTCACGCACCCGCTGACCGGCGCACAGGTCGAGGTCTGGATCGGCAACTATGTGCTGATCGGCTATGGCGACGGCGCCGTGGTGGGTGTGCCGGCGCATGATGAACGTGACTTCGAGTTCGCACAGAAGTACGGTCTGCCGATCAAGCAAGTCGTCGGGGTCGAGGGCGAGAGCTACGACTTGGCCAAATGGGCTGACTGGTATGGCGACAAGCAACGCGCCGTCTGCATCAACTCCGGCGAGCTGGACGGCCTGACGCACAAGGCCGCAGTTAGCAAAGTCGCCGAGCTGGTCGGCGCCAAGGGCTTGGGCGAGCTGAAAACCACCTGGCGCCTGCGCGACTGGGGCATCAGCCGCCAGCGCTACTGGGGCACGCCGATTCCCATCATCCATTGCGCCGACTGTGGCGCGGTGCCGGTGCCGGAGAAGGATCTGCCGGTCGTATTGCCGGAGGAATGCATCCCCGACGGCAGCGGCAATCCGCTGAAAAAACATGCCGGTTTCCTGAACGTCGCCTGCCCACAGTGCGGCAAGCCGGCGCAGCGCGAAACCGACACGATGGACACCTTCGTCGACTCGTCCTGGTATTTCATGCGTTATTGCGACGCACAGAACAAGGACGCCATGGTCGGCGCCGGCACCGATTACAGGATGGGCGTCGAACGCAATGGCAGCCCCGGCATCGACCAGTACATCGGCGGCATCGAGCACGCGATCCTGCACCTGCTCTATGCGCGCTTCTGGACCAAGGTGATGCGCGATCTGGGTCTGGTCAAGATCGACGAGCCCTTCACCAAGCTGCTGACGCAAGGCATGGTGCTCAAGGGCGCCTTCTCGCGCAAGCCGGCCGACGCGGGCAAGAACTATTACTGGGAAGACGAGGTCGAGGTCGAACTCACTGCCCATGGCCAGATCGTCGGCGGCAAGCTCAAGGCCGATGGTCTGCCGCTCGAGTACGAGCTGACGACCATGTCCAAGTCCAAGAACAATGGCGTCGACCCGCAGGCCTTGATCGACCAGTACGGCGCCGACACCGCCCGCCTGTTCGTGATGTTCGCCGCCCCGCCCGAGCAAACGCTGGAGTGGAACGATGCCGGCGTCGAAGGCGCGCACCGCTTCCTCAAGCGGGTCTGGGCATTTGCCGTCAAGCAAGAAGCGGCGATCAAGGCCGGCGGCCGCGACTTCGCCGCTTTGAATGGCGACGGCAAGGCGCTGCGCCGCGAGGTGCATCTGGTGCTCAAGCAGGTCAGCTATGACTACGAGCGCATGCAGTACAACACCGTGGTGTCGGGCGCGATGAAGCTGCTCAACGCCTTGGAAGGCTTCAAGTCGCAAGGCCAGGACGCGGCCGTGCGCGAGGGCTTCTCGGTGCTCTTGCGCCTGCTCTACCCGGCCTGCCCGCATATCGCGCATACGCTCTGGCAAGACCTCGGTTTTGCTGATGGCCTGGGCGATCTGCTCGACACGGCCTGGCCGGCGATCGACGAGGCAGCGCTGGTGCAAGACGAGATCGAGCTGATGCTGCAGGTCAACGGCAAGCTGCGCGGCGCGATCCGCGTGCCGGCTGCGGCCGACAAGGCTGCCATCGAGGCGGCGGCCCTGGCGAATGAGGATTTCCTCAAATTCGCTGAAGGCAAGCCGGCCAAAAAGGTCATCGTCGTGCCGGGCCGTTTGGTCAATCTGGTGGTCTGAAGCGGCTCATGCAGCGTCGACATCTTTTGACTGCCCTGACCGCAGGCCTCGCCGGCTGCGGCTTCGAGTTGCGGCGTGAGCCCGAGCTGCTGTTCCAAAGCCTGGCGATCAGCGGTATCAAGCCCGATTCGGCGATGGCGGCCGAGCTGCGCCGCCAGCTCTCGCGCACCTCGGTGCTGGTCATGGAAGACGCCAACAAGGCGCAGCTGGTGCTGGTGGTGCTGAAAGATGTGCGCGAGCGCTCGGCGGTTGTTTCAACCACCGCTGGCCAGGTGCGTGAATGGCAGTTGCGCCTGAACTTCGACTTCATGCTGCGCACGCCCAATGATGAGCTGCTGCTGCCCCGCACCGAGCTGCGCATGGTGCGCGAAATGAACTTTCGCGAAACCGATGCGCTCGGCAAAGAGCAAGAAGAAGCGCAGCTCTACCGTGCCATGCAGTCCGATGCGGTGGCGCAGGTGATGCGCCGCCTGGCCGCAGTACGCCTGCCCACCTAACGGTCCCACTTCATGCAACTGCGCGCCGACGCCCTCGCCCCCCAGCTCGCCAAAGGCCTGCGGCCCATCTACACCGTCTATGGCGATGAGCCGCTGCTGATTCAAGAAGCGGCCGATGCAATCCGCGCAGCAGCGCGCGCGCAGGGCTATAACGAGCGCAAGGTCTTCACCGTCGCCGGCGCCCATTTTGATTGGGCGCAGGTGCTCGGTGCGGCGCAGTCGCAAAGCCTGTTTGCCGAGCGCCAGTTGATCGAAATCCGCATCCCGTCCGGCAAGCCCGGCAAAGACGGCTCCGAGGCCTTGCAGCGCTACTGTGCGCGCCTGCCCGAAGACGTGGTGACGCTGGTCAGCCTGCCCAAACTCGACAAGACGCAGACCAGCAGCGCCTGGTTCAGCGCGCTGGATGGCGCCGGTGTGACGCTGCGCGTCGACCCGGTCGAGCGGCGCGCGCTGCCGCAGTGGATCGCCCAGCGCCTGGTGGCGCAGGGCCAGCGCGTCGCCGACGGTGAGATGGGGCAGCGCACGCTGGCGTTTTTTGCCGATCGGGTCGAAGGCAATTTGCTCGCCGCGCACCAAGAGCTGCAAAAACTCGCGCTCTTGCACCCCAAGGGCGAGCTGAGTTTCGAGCAGATCGAGTCGGCCGTCTTGAACGTGGCGCGCTACGACGTCTTCAAGCTCAGCGAGGCGGTCTTGGGAGGCCAAGTCGCGCGCGTGCTGCGCATGTTGGAGGGCCTGGAGGCAGAGGGCGAGGCCGCCGTGCTGGTGCACTGGAGCCTCTCAGAAGACATCCGCGCGCTCAAGCGCGTGCGCGACGCCGTCGACGCCGGCAAGCCGCTGCCAATGGCGATGCGCGAGTCACGCGTTTGGGGGCCTAAAGAGCGCTTGTTCGAGCGCATCGTGCCGGGCCTGCATGCGGCTGACCTGACCCGTTTGGTGGCGGCCGCGCAGGTCTGCGATGGCTTGGTCAAGGGCCTGCGCCACCCGGATTGGCCGCAAGACGCCTGGGCCGGCTTGCGCCGTTTGGCGCTGATGCTGGTGGAAACCACGGCCGCGCGCGGGCCAAGGCTAGCCTTACAAAGCTAAGGCCAGCATCGTCAAGGCGCGGTGCACGGCAGCGCCAGCGTAAAGCAGCTACCTGCACCGACTTGGCTGCTCACGCGCAAATTGCCACCCAGCACATGACTCGCCAAGTTATGGCCGATGCTCAATCCCAGGCCGGAACCCCCTTGACCAAATTTGGTCGTGAAAAAGGGATCGAACACACGCTCCAGCACGGCCGGACTCATGCCCACACCATTGTCCCGCACCCACAGTTCGATCTGCGCTTCTCCCGCCAAGCCGGCCCCAAGCTCGATCTGCCTGCCAGCGCGACCGTCAAAGGCATGCAGCAAGGCATTGCTGATCAAGATGATCAAGACTTGACTCAATGCGCCGGGATAACTGTCCAGCTGCAGCCCCGTCGGCAGCTGAACCTGCCATTTCACGCCGGCGCGACTCAGTTGCAATGCCAGGGTCTGCACGCATTGCCCGCACAGTTCAGCCAAGTCGAAGCGGCGCCGCTGTTCAGAGCTGCGATCCACCGCCACCTGTTTGAAGCTGCGCACCAGCGCAGCGGCGCTTTCCATGCTCCGGTTGATGACCTCCAGGCCGTCAACGGTGCGACTGGCGTATTGCAGCCATTCCGAGCGTTTGATGGCCTGCCGCTCGACCTGACGCGAGAAGTCCTGTGTCGCATCCAGCAAGGTGCTGGCAATCAGCAGGCTATTGCCGATCGGCGTGTTCAGCTCATGCGCCACGCCGGCCACCATAGAGCCCAAGGCGGCGAGTTTCTCCTGCGCCATCAACTGCTTTTGCAATTCGCTCAAGCGCTGATAGGCGGCGGCGTTGTCCAGGGCGATCGCGATATAGGAGCAGAGCGTGCGAAAAATGATCTGCTGCCGCTCACCAAAGGCGCCGACGCGCGGCGACTGTATGGTCATCACCCCAATCACCCGCTCGCCCACTTGCAGCGGCGCGAAAATGACGCTTTGCTGGGCCGAGGTTCCCGGCACCTGCTCCCCCAGACCGGCATTGCTGGCATCGCCGAAGAGAAACTCCTTGCGCTCGCGCACGCAGCGCACGGTCAGCGAACGCTGCGAGCTCATCGCGATCGGGGGGTCCATGAAAGCGTGGCCGTCCTCCACGCCAAAGGCGCAGATGAGCTGTTGAGCCTTGGCATCAAGCAAATAGATGGCCATGCAGGGCGCGTCCAGCAAGGCATGAATATGGCGCTCCATGACCTCGAAGATTCGCTCGGCCACCAATTCATTGGTGATTTCCTGGCCTATTTGACCGAGATGGAGCAGCACTTCGTGCGAGTCGCGCAGCAATTGAAAACGCGCCGCCTCGGACTCGGCCAGGCGGCGCAGATGCTCGCTCTCGGCACGTGCGCGCTCGATTTGATGGTGCGCCTGCAAGGCGCTGGATCGGCGCGCCGCCTCTTCGTTGAAGCTGCGTTGGCGCCCCTCGCTGGCGCGCAGCGAATGGAGATAGGCCCGCTCAAAGTCACCCACCCGCGCATAAGCCTTGGCGGCCGCCTCCAGCAGCTTGGGTGGTGCCACAAAGCCTTCTATCGACGCGGCTCTCTGAAGGGCCAGCTCGTACCAAACCAAGGCTTGATGTTGCGGCTGCTGTTGCGACTCCGCGATCGACGCATTCTCATCGCGTTGAATGTCGGCCAGCACCCAGAGCAGATCGAGTTCTGCACTCGGCTCATGCTGCGTTCGCGCCAACTGCAAGCCCAGTTCGGCCTGCTCGCGCGCGAGCGCAAACTGCGCCTGCATCAGCGCCGCCCGGGCCAGGCCCAAACGGGCGTTGATCTGCAGGTCAAGCGAACACACGGCGATGCCCGCTTGCATCAAGGCCGTGAACGCGGCCTGTGCAGCGGCCGCTTGGCCCGAATCAAGTTCGGTATGCCCCAAGTAGCCCAAGGCCAGCGCATGGGTGCGGCTGCCTGCCTGCGCTTCGGTCAAAGCCAAGCATTCCAACAGGAGGTCGCGGGCGTCGCTCAATTGCTCCAAATGCCGCAGGGCTTCGCCGGTATGCGCCAAGCACAGGCTGATCATGCTCGGCCAGCGGGCGGTGCGCGACAAATCGAGGCCCCGTTTGAGCCACTCCATGGCGGTCTGGAAGTCGCTCATGCGGGTGAAGCTATGGCCCAGATTGGTGGCCAAGGTGATGGCGCGCCGGATTTGCCCGGTTTGCATGGCCAACTCGAAGGCCTCCGACCACGCCTTGATGGACTGCAATAACTGCCCATTCATGGCCGCCAGCAGGCCGCGGAAGTCGTTCAGCGCCGCCTCCGCCATTGGGGCTTGCACTTGGCCCTCGGCCGGCAAGCGAGTCAACCAATGGCGCTCAGCTTCGGCTTGATCGACAAACACATCGGCGCGCGCCAAGTTCGCCTGAAACATCAAACTGCGCTGAGCGTCTCCGCCTCGCTCCGCGCAGGCGATGGCCGAGCTCAAGGCGGCTCGCAGCCCGGTCGAGTCACCCAAGTCAGCCGCCAGGTAATGAGCCAACCAATGCAGGTCGGCCAGGCCGAGCTCGTCCGCCAAAGCCTCGAACAAAACGCGTGCTTGGGCCAGTTGCGCCGCTGCCAGATCCATTTGTCCCAAGAGCAAATGCGCTTCTGCGCGCAGCAAGCTCAGTCGAGCGCGCGCGCGGGCAATCTCAGCGGCTGGCCATTCGGTAGAGTCCAGCAGTCCCTCGACATCAAGCGCATAGGCCAATGCACGACGGGTATCACGCTGGCGCAGACTCCAGGCCAGCAGCAGGCGCTCTCGCGTGGTTTCGATGGCGCCGCCTGCCGTGAGCAGCGACTCCCACTGCGCAATGCTTGAATCTGCCGAACAGAACTCCATGCTGAGTGCCTTAACTTGGAAGTAGCGGAACGAAATGTAAGTGATGGATTTGTACCCGGGACTAGGCGTGAACCACAGGCATAGCCCTAGCTATGGCGAGGATTCACAACGACGTCATGGGGGCAAAGACGCGCTTTCATGTTTCGATATTTCCGAGTTAAGGTACTCACCTCCTCGGCCGCCGTTCAGTACCCCTGCTGTCGCTCGACCAAATGCTGCAGGCTTGCTCCAGTGCGCAAGGCTTCAATATTGCCTTTCACCACAGCAGCCGCGCTGCGCGGGTCGGTTTGTGCGGCGCAATGTGGCAACACGGTGACCTTAGCATGGCGCCAAAAAGCATGCTCGGTCGGCAGCGGCTCGTGCTCGAACACGTCCAGCACGGCACGCCGCAAATGACCTTGCTCGAGCGCGGCCAGCAGGTCAGCCTCCACCACATGGGCGCCGCGAGCCAGATTGACCAGGCTGGCGCCGGGCTTCATGGCAGCAAAGCGCGCGGCGTCAAAGAACCGGCTCGTCTGCGGCGTCAAAGGCAGCAGATTGATGATCACATCGGCCTGCGCCAAGCCTTCAGCCAGCCCCATATCGCCATGCAGGGCCAGTACGCCTTCGACCTGCGCCGGGCGCCGGCTCCAGCCGCTGACCGGGTAGCCCTGCGCCGCCAAAGACTGCGCCACACGGCCGCCCAACTCACCCTGGCCCAGCACCAGCACCCGCCACTCGCTCGCCCGTGGCTGCTTCGGGGCCAACCACTCGGCCCGCAACTGCTGCGCCTGCAGGTCAAAAAAGCCGCGCTGCAGGGACAGCACCGCCCACAAGGCTGTCTGCGTCATGGCCTCATTCATCGCCGGGTCAACCATGCGCGCTAACGGAACATTCACAGGCAAGCTGCCGTCTTGCAGCAAGCGCTCAACCCCGGCCCAGAGCGACTGGATCAGGCGCAGATTCGGCAGGCCGGCCAGGCTGCCGGGCTCGGGGTTGGCGACGATCGCTGCCTCCACTTCGGCAGCCTCGGCGGCGCTGCTGGGCGGGGCCAACAGCCATTGCTCATTCGGCAAGGCAGCTTGCAGCAGGCTCAACCAGCGATCGCGCTCAGCCGCTTGCCATCGCCCCAGCAAAAGCAGACTCATTCGTCTTTGTCTTCCACCGCCTCGCACAAGGCCATCAAGCCGGCCCGCAGGGTCGCGGTGCGCACCGCATGGCGGTCGCCGGGAAACAGCTCCCGCCAAACTTTTGGCGGTGAGCCAGCATGCACCAGCGCCAGCCAGACCGTGCCGATCGGCTTGTCGGCGCTGCCCCCTGTAGGCCCGGCGATGCCGGTGACCGACAAGGCCCAATCAATCGGCGCATGCGCCAGCAAGCCGCGCGCCATGTGCAGCGCCACCTCGCCGCTGACCGAACCGTGCAGACCGATCAAGGCGGCCGGCACACCGAGCAACTCGGTCTTGGACTCGTTGCTATAGGTCACCACGCCGCGCTCGAACCATTGGCTGGAGCCAGACAAGCTGGTACAGGCCGCTGCGATCAGGCCGCCGGTGCAGGACTCGGCCGTGCCCATCTTCTCGCGCCGCTGCGTCAGGGCAACGCCGATGCGATCAATCAACTCTTGCTCTTCGGGAAATAGCATGCTCATCACCCCCAGATAAATCGCCACAGCGCGATGACCATAAGCGTACATCCTGCCGCGACAAAATCGTCGAACAAGATACCCCAACCCTGAGCCCAGCCGACCGGGCGGCCGCGCTCGCCCTTGAACAACTGGTCAGCCCAGCCGACTGGCCCCGGCTTGGCTGCATCGAAATAGCGGAACAGCGCGAACGCGATCAGCTGCCCCCAGAAACCAACCGGCGAAACAAGCCACAGGATCAGCCAGAAGGCGACGATCTCGTCCCAGACGATGGCGCCGGGGTCAGGTGTTGCCATATGGCGTGCCGTCATCGTGCAAGCCCACCAGCCGACCACCGTGCTGGCCACAATCAACGCCGCCCATTGGCCGTCATTCAGCCAAGGGTTGATCAGTACAAAGCTCAGCCAGGCCCAGAGCGTGCCAACGGTGCCCGGCGCCTTCGGGGACAGGCCGCTGCCGAAGCCCAGCGCTATCCAGCGCGCGGGATGGCCCAGCATGAAGCGCGCGGTGGCACGGCGCGGCGCGGTGGCCAGGGCTTCTTCTTCACTCATGATTTGAAATGGTCAAAGCTGCTGAATTGGTGTGCCAAGGCCTGACCCTCGGCGTCGAACAGGCGCAAGCCCGCTGCGGCTTCGATGCGGCCAATTCGCGTCACCGGCGTAGCGCTTTGCTCGGCGGCCCGTTGCACGGCCGCGCGCTGCTCGGGCGCCGCCGTAAACACCAGCTCATAGTCATCGCCGCCGGCCAGGCCGCATTCACGCCGCAAGGCCAGCGGCTGAGCGGCCAGCACCGCGCTGCAAGGCAGCTGGTCGACCTCCAAACTTGCGCCAACGACGGAGCGCTGCAGGATATGGCCGAGGTCACCGATCAAGCCGTCCGAGACATCAACGGCGCTACTCGCGACACCGCGCAAGGCCTGGCCTAGGGCCACGCGCGGCTGCGGGCATTCCATCGCTCGCCGTACCTGCTCGAATTGCTCGCCGGGCAGGCTGATGCTGCCGCGAAAAACTTCCAAGGCCAAGCGCGCGTCACCCAACTGGCCGGACACATAAATATCGTCGCCGACCTTGGCGCCGCTGCGCAACAAAGCCATGCCGGCCGGCGCCTCACCCATCACCGTGATGCTGATGTTCAGCGGACCTTGGGTGGTATCGCCTCCAACCAGATGGATGCCGTGCGTATCGGCCAAGGCAAACAAACCTTTGGAGAAGCCCGTGAGCCAACTGGCATCGGCACGCGGCAGCGCCAGAGCCAGGGTGAAGGCGCGCGGCGTAGCGCCGCAAGCGGCGAGGTCGCTGAGGTTGACGGCAAGGGCCTTGTGGCCGAGCCGCTCGGGCGCCACCGTTGACAGAAAATGTCGGCCCTCGACCAACATATCGGTGGACACCAGCCACTGCATGCCCGCCGTCGGCGCCAACACCGCGCAGTCATCGCCTATCCCCATCACAACACCGTCCTGGCCTTGCGCGCGCACGAAAAACTGCTTGATCAGATCGAATTCACCCATGCGGGGATTCTCGCCGGTGTGCAGCACGAGCTTTGCAAGATGAAGTCGCAAATACGCATTTCCGCGTATAGCCCCGCCTTCGCCAAGGGCTGACACTTGCGGTCAGCGTAAAAGTGTCAATATGCGCACTCCTACAATCAAATGGCTCACTAGTCGAGCAAAGCAAGACTTCACCGGCCTGCCAAGAGAAATAGCCCATGCCCACGTCCGAACAGAAGAACGCCCAGTTTCGCCAAGCAGCGCTTGAATATCACGAGTTCCCGACGCCGGGCAAGATCGCTATCGCCGCCACCAAGCAGTTGGTCAATCAGCGCGACTTGGCGCTGGCCTATTCGCCCGGCGTGGCCGCCGCTTGTGAGGAGATCGTTGCCGACCCGGCGAATGCCTTCCGCTACACCTCGCGTGGCAATCTGGTCGCCGTGGTGACCAACGGCACGGCCGTGCTGGGCCTCGGTGACATCGGCCCGCTGGCCTCCAAGCCGGTGATGGAGGGCAAGGGCGTACTGTTCAAGAAGTTCGCCGGCATCGATGTGTTCGACCTTGAGATTCAAGAGCGCGACCTCGACAAGCTGGTCGACATCATTGCTTCGCTGGAGCCGACCTTCGGCGGCATCAATCTGGAAGACATCAAGGCGCCGGATTGCTTTTATGTCGAGCGCAAGCTGCGCGAGCGGATGAAGATTCCGGTCTTCCATGATGACCAGCATGGCACGGCCATCGTCGTCGGCGCGGCCTTTTTGAATGGCCTCAAGGTGCTGGGCAAAGACATCAAACAGGTCAAGCTGGTCACTTCGGGCGCCGGTGCAGCCGCGCTGGCCTGCTTAGGGCTGCTGGTCAAACTCGGTCTACCCAAAGAGAACATCTGGGTCACCGACCTGGCCGGCGTCGTTTACGAAGGCCGGGTCGAACTGATGGACCCGGACAAGGCCGGTTTTGCTCAGAAGACCGATTTGCGCAGCCTCAGCCAAGCGATTGAAGGCGCGGACATCTTCCTCGGCCTGTCAGCCGGCGGCGTGATGAAACCGGAAATGGTGGCCAAGATGGCCGAGCGGCCCATGATTTTCGCGCTGGCCAATCCGACGCCGGAGATCACGCCCGAGGAAGTCAAGGCGGTGCGCAGCGACGTCATCATGGCCACAGGCCGCACCGATTACCCGAATCAGGTCAACAACGTCCTGTGCTTCCCCTACATCTTTCGCGGCGCGCTGGACTGCGGCGCGACGACCATCACCGATGAGATGGAGATTGCCGCCGTTCACGCGATCGCTGAGTTGGCCCAGGCCGAGCAGAGTGAAGTGGTTGCCGCTGCCTATGCCGGCGTGAATCTGAGCTTCGGCGCCGAGTACCTGATCCCCAAGCCTTTTGATCCGCGTCTGATGATGAAGATCGCGCCGGCAGTGGCCTTGGCCGCAGTCGCCTCGGGCGTGGCCCAGCGCCCGATCAAGGACATGGAAGCCTACCGCGAGAAGCTGCAGAGCTTTGTCTATGCCTCGGGTACGACGATGAAGCCCATCTTCAATGTCGCCAAGCGCGCCAAGAACAAGCGCGTGGCCTATGCCGAGGGTGAAGAAGAGCGCGTGCTGCGCGCCGTGCAGGTGGTGATCGACGAGGGTCTGGCCAGGCCGACCCTGATCGGCCGCCCTGCGGTGATCGCCGAGCGCTGCGAGCGCTTCGGTCTGCGCCTGCAAGAGGGCCGCGACTACGACATCGTCAACGTCGAGCAAGACCAGCGCTACCGCGACTACTGGCAGACCTATCACCAGATGACCGAGCGCAAGGGCGTGACGGCGCAGCTGGCCAAGATCGAGATGCGCCGCCGCCTGACTTTGATCGGCTGCATGATGTTGCACAAGGATGAAGTCGACGGCATGCTCTGCGGCACCTGGAGCAACACAGCGATGCATTTGCAATACATCGACCAGGTGATTGGCAAGCGGCCGGGCGTCAAGACCTTTGCCTGCATGAACGGCCTGAGCCTGCCGGGCCGCCAAGTGATGCTGGTGGACACCCATGTCAACTACGACCCGACGGCCGAGCAGTTGGCGGAAATCACCGTAATGGCGGCCGAAGAAATGATGCGCTTCGGCCTGCGCCCTAAAGCGGCCCTGCTCTCGCACAGCAACTTCGG